>JAJZKS010000151.1 GCA_021850835.1 Thermoplasmata archaeon | reverse complement strand
ATCATCCTGGCTGCACTCCTTGTGGTACTGCGGGGATTTCTGATTACATATTTCCTTGAGAAGGGGATCATGAAAAGCCAGGTGCACCTTCACGAGAAGCATGTGAGCGTTGCCTACCTTTTCCTCATCAGCCTTATATTTGTGCTTACGGCAGTCCTTATTGTCTATTCGGTTGTATTTTCTGGCATCAGGACAGAGTCAATTACGGGAAACCAGGGAATTCTGGTATTTCCGCTTGCTCTCTTCTTTCAGGGGCTTTTCCTGATAGCTTCCAGGAGAACCACTTACGCACAGATCATGGGATACATAGAGGAGGAGAATGCAATTGTGCTCTTTGCAGTGTTTCTCCTCCCAATACCTCTACTCATTGAGGCCAGCGTTTTCCTCGACGTGCTTGCCCTGGTTGTAATCTCTTCTGTAGTAGTGGTAGAGAAGTTCACCCACGAAAGGGTGGTGGAGCTGAGAGGATGAGCCTGGTTTTCATTCTCCTGATAATTACGCTCATACTCCCGCTGCTCTCCTACCTTGGGTACTTTTCAAGGGTGCCGAGGCTCGACAATGCAATATCTCTGGCTAACGTTGCCCTGGCCCTTTACCTGTATGAGTTCATTCCATACGCGGGGCCGTTCTATGTTGATTTCACAACATGGGTATTCATTCTCATGGTGACATCGATCCATCTTCTGTCCCAGGTCTATTCCAAGAGTTACTTCAGGAATCAGGAGATCTGGATCGGGGAGAACCTGTTCAATCTTCTCCTGGCCCTATTCACCACTTCAATGCTCTTCTCCCTGGAGATAAACAACCTTGGACTGATGTGGGTTGGCATTGAAGCCACCACTATTTCATCAGCGCTTCTGCTCATGACGGAGAAAACAGAAACCTCCGCGGAAGCCACCTGGAGATATATTGTAATTGTGTCTGCAGGTGTAACATTTGCCTTCATCTCAATCATTCTCATCTATTACTCAATCGGGACCCTTCAGATCTCATCAATTCTTGCCATGAAGGCTGTCCCTACACTTACGCTGAATGTAGCAGTTGCCATAGCCCTCATAGGCTTTGGGACAAAAGTAGGAGTGTTCCCCGTGCATACATGGCTTCCAGACGCTCATAGTGAAGCCCCATCTCCAATAAGCGCCATGTTTTCCGGGGTACTCCTACCAACTGCATTATACGTACTTTATAGAATTTATGAAATTGACCCGTTGAGGGACCTGTTTGTATGGGCGGGTGTCATATCTGTCATTGCAGCGTCACTGTTCCTGGGGTACCAGACACGTTACAAGAGAATGTTTGCCTATTCCACCATGGAAAACATGAATATTGCGCTGGTGGGAATGGCTGTTGGAGGGCAATATGGCCTGATCGGGGCTTTGCTCCTACTCCTTTCCCACAGTTTCGGAAAGGCTGGTGCTTTCTATTCGTCAGGAAGCATCCTGAGATACACCGGAAACAAGATGATCGATGGCGTCCGCGGACTCTGGAAATCCATGCCTGAAACCTCAAGCGCCCTTCTCCTCTCATCATTTGCCGTCACTGGGACCCCTCCTTTCGGGACGTTCTTTGGCGAATTTCTCATATTCTATTCACTTTTCACTGTGCATTATTATGCACAGCTTGTGCTGCTGCTCTTCTTCGTCATGGCCGCATTCATTTCCGTCAATTACAACATAACAAAGATGGTCTTTCACGGGGAAGCTGAAAAGAATGGGGAAGAGGAACCGGTCATGTCGGGCCTTGCACTGCTTTCCTCCGCAATTCCCCTGCTCATTGGAATCATTTACGTGGTGGTGACTATCGGTGCATTATAAGTTTGGAGAACCTGCAGGAAGATACCTCGGCCCAGGAGGCGGATACCATGTGTACTCTGGTAGCATTTCGGAAGCAGCCCCACAGGGATACGGGGACATTCACGTGCACAAAATGGCGGCGGGGGAGTTCAACTTCCAGTATGGGCCCTCCACAGGAGGCCTGATGGAATCTGTTGGAATCAGCCTCACCACTCCCGGGGAACTGATCAATTCTGTTGGCGTTGACCCATACTTCAAAGCAAGGGAGCTGAAGCTTAAGGGGCAGGGCATTGAAACAGCCCTTCTCATGGTTGAAAGGATCAACGGCTTTCATGCCGCAAGCAATTCATTGGCTTTCCTCATGGCAGTGGAGGATGCACTTGGCATCGAAACCAGCGAGGAGGTGCAGAAGGCAAGGATACTGCAGCTCGAACTTGAGCGCATAAGGAGCAACCTTGAGGTCATGAAAAGGATGTGCGAACCAGCAGGATTTGGCGTCCCTACAAATCAGCTTGGGTACCTGAGGGAGAAGGTCTCACGGATAATTTCATCGGCATCAGGACACCGTTTCTTCTTTGGAGTTAATGCCCCAGGCTATGCATCAATTGCATATTCTGGAATTAATGAAAAACTCAATGTGGCCAGGCAGGAGTTTGAAAGGATATTTTACGCGCTGCTGGAATCAAAGATATTCCTCAACAGGCTTCAGAACAATGGGGTAACTAAGGACCAGTTCCTTAGCGGCCCTGCTGCCAGGGCTTCCGGCCTGAGATACGACTCACGGCTAGACTCAGGGCTCCTTCCATACGGTGACACACCTTTCTTCCCGGCAGTAAGGGAGGAAAAGGACTGCTTCGGCAGGTTCAGCGTAAGAGGTGAGGAGATCCTGAACTCAATCGACATCATTGCATCACTTGGCAACCTCAGGGAAACGGATAGGCATGTAAGCAAAGCAGGGGATGGGGAGGGCTGTGCCCGGCTGGAAAGTCCCCAGGGGGACATCTTCTATTATGTGAAGATCAGGGACGGCAAGCTGGAGGACATCTGGCACGTATCTCCAGGAGTGCTGAATGTAAGGGCATTCCAGGAATCCATGAAGGGGAACATATTCACTGACTTCCATTTCAACTGGGAAAGCTTCGGCATATGGATATCAGAAATCGGGGTGGTCATCAGATGAGCAACTTCTGGTTTGGCGAAGGCCTCCGGAAAGGGAGAAAAACAGAGAAATTCCCACTTGCCCCGCCTGAGGAGCCACCCCTTTGGCCATCTTACCTTGACGGGAACGCAGAGCCATACTGCCCGACAGAAGCTATAAAGGAAGGCATGTGGGACCCCGGCAGGTGCATTTTCTGCAGGCTATGCGAGCCCCAGTACAAGCCCACAGGGAAACAGGGCATATTCCAGGTGAGGAAAACCCAGCCGTTGCTGAAGAAGTCTTTCTACATTTACCAGCTGGACAGCGGTGCCTGTGGGGCATGCAATGTGGAACTTGGAACCATATTCGATCCCCAGTACGACGCAAACAGGCTCAACATTTTCATGACGAATACTCCTCGGCATGCCGACGCCATCGTTGTAATGGGCGTACAGACGGAAAGGATGAAGGAAGCCCTGAAGAATGCTTATGAGGCCATGCCTGAACCTAAGCTGATCATCTCCCTTGGGGCATGTGCTATTTCAGGGGGAATCATTGGGAAATCGCCAATGGAGAGGGAACAGTACCATGTGGAGATAGCAGGTTGCCCCCCTTCGCCTTACACAATACTTGAGGCCTTATCAAGGGCCAGGGGTGTTTGATTGCTTTCCTACATCGCCATAGCAATACTGGGCATTTCTGCACTGGCGGGCCTGTACTGGAAGCGCGGGGCATACTTTGGGATTATGGCTGGCTCTGCCTATTTTGCATGGTCGGGTTTCAACCCATTGGACCAGATGAGTTATTTCATACTCATTGCCTGCATCGTATGGATCCTGGTTTCGATCTACTCCATTTCCTATGATAAACACTATGGCAAGTGGCTTGCCTCTTCACTGGCCCTCATGATAATGGGTATGATGGCCATACTCCAGTCCACAAATTACCTTCTGCTCATAACTGGGTGGGAGACCATGTCCATACCTGCATATGTCATAGTCGGGATGAACAAGAAGGATAGCGGGCCTGCTTTCACTTTCATGATGTTCAGTGAATTCAGCACTATCCTTATTGTGGCTGGCGCGGCATACGCATTCTTCTCAACTGGAACCATAGACTTCTCGCTGAGTGCATCTTATGGCCCATTGCTTCTTATTTCACTGGGCGCACTCATCAAGATGGGAATGACGCCGTTCATGATAAGCGAATGGCTTCCCATTGCCCACGGGAACGCACCTGCAAATGCTTCAGCGGCCTTGAGCGCGACCATGACGCTCATGGGCGTTTACGTCATAATGAAGATGATCCTGCTCAGCCCGGATGTTATCTGGATAGGGTATCTCTTCCTTGCCATAGGATCCATCTCCATCCTTTTCGCTTCCATATATGCATACATTTCTGAGAACATGAAGATGCTCGCGGGATTCAGCACAATAGAGAACAATGCTGCAATCCTGTCTGCAATGGGGCTATACCTTGTCGCTTCTGAGCCAGTGCTAAGGCAGTTCATCTTCATGACAATAATCATATTCGCTATGGCTCACTCAATCTCCAAGACAGGGCTGTTCTTTTCCATCGGAAACTCACCTGGGGAGTACTTCGGTGAGAGTGATCACCCGACGTCCTATACTCAGAGGGTGGGGACAATGCTTACCACCATGTCACTCTCAGGGCTGTTCCCGACTCTTGGCGGACTTGCCACATGGATGCTTCTCGAGGCATTTTTCATGGAGGCTTACTCAGGGGGCGCCCCTGGAATGAGTGCCATAGTGATTGGTTCGGTAATTGCACTTGGGGAAGGCATGGCCACAGGCTCAATGATGAAAATCCTGGCATTCGGAAACCTCTTCCGCAGGGGCCTGGGCAGGAAGCAGGAGCCAAATCAGGCCATAATATCAGGAATTGGCATGCTGCTCATCTTCCTCTTCGCAATTTCCATCTTCATAGTATCAGGCCTGTTCATTTCAGGAATACCTGGGGTTCTTGTCTTCAACGGCTTCATGATCACTTCACGGTTTGGGGCCGCTGACTTCGGCCTTATCTCTCCAGATTATGTTTTAATGCTCATCACTGTTTTCTCGCTTTTGGCCTTAGTCCGCAGGACTCTCCTCAG
>JAJZKS010000150.1 GCA_021850835.1 Thermoplasmata archaeon | reverse complement strand
CCGGTGTACCTTCACCTGTAAAGGCACCAGAGAAAATGAACATGGTAGTCTTCAGGGAAAACACTGAGGACCTTTATGTAGGAATAGAATGGAAATACGACTCTCCGGAAGCACACATGGTGAGGAAATTCCTTTCAGATAATTTTGAGATCTCACTCACGGACGACACCGGAATAGGCGTAAAGCCTATCAGCAGGTTCAAGTCGCAGCGGCTTGTGAGGAAGGCCATTGAATATGCAATCAAGAACAAAAGGAAGAATGTCACCCTTGTCCACAAGGGCAATATCATGAAGTATACAGAGGGTGCATTCAAGGAATGGGGATACGAGCTTGCTGCAAGCGAGTTCAAGGACACCACAGTTACGGAAGAGGAATACAATAAATCCCCGGATTCATACGATGGAAAAATCATTGTAAAGGACAGGATAGCGGACAACATGTTCCAGCAGGTTCTTACCAGGACAGAGGACTATGATGTCATTGCTACCACAAACCTAAATGGCGACTACCTTTCTGATGCACTTGCAGCACAGGTCGGCGGGCTTGGCCTTGCTCCTGGAGGAAATGTCGGGGATGCTTACGCTATATTCGAGGCAGTCCACGGCACTGCACCCAAGTACGCAGGCCTTGATGTTGCGAACCCCACGTCCCTCATGCTCTCTGGTGAAATGATGCTCAGGCACCTTGGCTGGATTGAGGCTGCTGATATCCTAGAAAGCGCAATAATGTCTGCCTACAGGGACCAGAAGGTAACACAGGACCTTGCAAGGGTACTAAACATAAAGCCGCTCAAATGCTCTGAATTCGGAGACGAAGTAATAAAGAGAATGAGGGCTAAGAAACCAGAGTAGGCTTTTACCTCTACTCTTATTTTTTCAACTTTATAATCCTGGTTCTTGAAAGCTCCTCACGGAGTTCAACAATTTTTTCGTTTTGGCTTTCAGTTTGGCCGCATATACTGTGCCAGAGCCCGCTGTACTGGCCTGGCGCCTCATTGATAAGCACTTCTGCAAAATCCAGCTTTTCTGATGCACTCGTTGCAAGGTCAATGTCAGAAGTGAACACAGATGCCTGTGAATGGCTGCTAAATCTGTTCGCAGCCTTTATGGCCTCATCCATGGAACTGACCTGTTCAAGGCATACAACGGGAATGCAGGGATAACCCATGAGAAGAGGAGAATCAGGAGGAAGGTATTCAACAATTGTTGGTGAAAAGAAGTTCCCTGAGATATCGCCTCCGTAAGCCAGAAAGGCTCCTTTCCCCAATGCTTCTTCAAGATGCCTGGAAGCTTCTGATGCATAGGAACCGTCAGGCAACGGCCCAAAGTCTGTCCCCTCCTCAACTGCGTTTCCAACACTTATTCTGGAGGCCAGTTCCACAAGCCTGTTCCTGAAATATTGGTAGGAATCTTCCCTCAGTATAATCTTTCTTGCAGCGGCATAACCGCCGTTGTAACTTGTAAAAGCGGATTGGGTTACACATTCTGCAGCGGTGTCAAGATCAGAATCATCCCAGACAATCACCGGTGAAGCCGACTTGCCTGAAATCATAGCTCTAATGCGGGTGGATCCTCCCATGACTCTCTTGAATTCAGAATCAGGGCCCAGGAAGACGACCTTACCTATATGCTCGCTTTTCAATATTTCCTTTAGGGGTTTAGATTCATTCTTGAGAAAGAGTAGCTGGAGTGTATTTTTTGGGAGCCCCGACGAGTCCACTATTTTCTTGAGTTCTTCAAATGGCCCAGGGGCAAGAGGAGGTGGGACACATACTACAGAATTACCACTGGAGATTGCAGCAGCAATCACCTTTGCAGTGTGGGAGAAATCCTCTACAGGGGATGATGAGATGAGGACTGTTCCTATCGGGGACCTCCTGTAAAATGACAGGAGTGAGGTGTCGAATGGGCCAGTGGGCAATGCTTTGTAGTTGGCCACGGATGCGGTGAGAAGACTTGAGGCAGCCATGAATTCCAGGGCAGCACGGGAAACATCATCCCTTGAGCTTTTAAGTGCTATGCCAGTTTCGACTGAAATGGATTTGGAAATGGAGTCCAGGGAATTGCCTGCTGATAGGGAAATTGAAGCCAGGCCCCTTGCAAGGTCTGTCCCTGAAAGCGAAGCAAGTTCAGCACAGGCAGCCCTTCCAGCATCCAGGATTTTATAAGATTCTGAAAGTGAGTTTTCACTGACTTCACGCAAAACATTTCCAGTGGATTTGTCCCTTACTTCCATGCCATGGGAATGCGGTCAAAGTACAAAACAGGAATTGAACCTTACAGAAAGCAAAAGAAGCGGAAAGATTGAGTATTGGAATTGAACCTGGTTACTAAAGATCCTGGCCATCCTTGACTTCGAATTTCCAGACAGGCAGTTCAGCATTCATCTCATCCACAATAAACTTGCATGCTGAAAGTGCATCCTCCACTCTCCTGGCTGCCACCGTAACAAGGAGGGCACATTCACCAACAGGAATTTTTCCAACTCTCTGCACGACCTTTACATCAGAAATGTGAAACCTCTCTGTTACATCTTTCTGGATTCTTTCCATGAGCTCAGCGGCAAGGTCTTCATAAGTCTCGAATACAACCGATCTTACGTCAGAAGCATCCGAAAACTTAGTGCTCCGGACCATCGCTGTGATTACGTTCCTAGCTTCCGGCTCACAGGATTCCGCCTCCTGGGAAACATCAATCTTCTTGCTCACAATTCTGATACTCATGAATAGAGACCAGTTTTCATGAACATGGTCATATTTAATAATGTCCATTGTTGGCATGAAGTATCAATAAGGCTGGAAATTTTAGCTTTATAGTGCAATCCCAATTATTTTTAAGCGCCTGACAAATCCTGTGGATATCTCATGACTAAGATTCTTGTAACTGGGGCACTGGGGCAGATTGGTACTGAACTTGCTGGAGAACTTGCGGCAAGGTATGGAAAGTCGTCTGTGCTTATATCAGACGTCAGGAAACCACAGTCCATGTCCGGAGAACTGGAGTTTGTGGGTCTCGATGTTACCAATCCCGATGCCATTAACAGCGTTCTCGCAGAACATGAAATTACAGATATTTTTCACATGGCTGCCATCCTGTCAGCTTCAGGAGAGAAGAATCCTGCCCTGGCCTATAGGGTCAACTCTGACGGGACCTTCAATATCCTTGAGGAAGCAAGGAAGGCAGGCGTTAGGAAGGTCATGATACCAAGCACAATAGGCGTCTTTGGAGCTGAGACTCCAAGAACCAACACACCTGACATCACCATACTGAGGCCTACCACCATGTACGGGATAACCAAGGTTAATGCTGAACTCCTGGCCCTATATTACAGGGACAAATACGGCCTTGATGTACGGGGGCTCAGGTTCCCCGGAATCATCAGTTACCTGACCCCGCCTTCCGCAGGAACCACCGACTATGCAGTGGACATTTTCTATCACGCAGTTCAAAGCAAGGACTACCAGTGTTACCTGAAGAAGGACACTGCCCTTCCCATGATGTATATGCCGGATGCTCTCCATTCTCTGATCCAGCTATTTGAGGCCAAGGGTGACAAACTGAGGCACTGCCTAGAGTACAATGTTTCCGCCTATTCATTCACTCCTGAGGAGTTGTACGGGGAAATCAGGGCAGTATATCCAGAATTCAGAATTACCTACGAACCGGACTTCAGGCAGAAAATAGCCGAGACCTGGCCTGCTTCCCTTGACTCACATTTTGCAAGAGAAGACTGGGGTTTCGCACCTGAGTACGATCTCAAGCATACAGTTCATGACATGATACAGAACTTGCGAAAGACCCTGGTTCACCAGTAGCCTATGGGGAAAACAATCATAATTATTAGTTACTTCGGGATAGAGCGTGCTGCTGGGGAGAAGTGAAGCACAATCATGCCAATACCGCTTGAATCAAATTCATTGAAGAAAATTTACCGGAACAAGGGAAGGACCACCACTGCCATAAACAATTTCACGTTTTCAGTCAAGGAGAAGGGCGTCTTTTCCCTGCTGGGCAGAAACGGCTCCGGTAAGACCACATTCGTGAAGGTGTCAACCACACAGCTGACTCCTGATGACGGTTATGTAAAGGTTTTCGGCAAGGATGTTGTGAATGATGAGAAGGAACTCCGTCACATGATCTCGCTAGTGCCACAGGAGAGCAGGCCATTTCCGCACATGACTCCCTACGAGCACGTTTACCTTTTCCAGAAAATGAACGGCAAGACCAGGGAAGAATCAAAGGACCGGGCTGATAATGTTATTGGCCTGCTTGGCATGGATGACTTTGCAAAGGTTGAATGCGTGAACCTCTCTGGAGGTCAGAAACAGCTCACAATGGTGGCAATGGCCCTTTCTCTTGACACGCAGATTTATTTTCTGGATGAGCCCACCATAGGACTTGACATAATCACGCGGAAGAGGGTGTGGAATGCCATCAACAAATACAGGAACGCTGGAAAATCCATTCTCCTTACCACTCATTACCTTGATGAGGCAGCCATTCTCAGTGACGAGATAGGCATTGTGAGCCATGGCAATTTCATAAAGCAGGGTACGTTGGATGAGCTTCGATCCGGGCTTGAATATGATACACGGGTTGCGCTCAGAGGAAGAACAGACATAAAGGAATTTGAGCAGTATGGCAGGGTCTACAGCGATGAAAGAGGCATGGTCCTGTTCACTAACCAGGAAAACGTGGAAAAAATCCTTTCAGACAGTTTTGTGAAGAAGGAAAGGATAGAAGTTGGCCCAATTGGGCTGGATGATGTTTTTATCTCCCTGGTGGGGGAAGATATAGAGGTTGATGAGAGTTGATAAAGGAACTTTACCGAACAATTACGAGCCTGACTGCGTTGAATGGCTTTATTCCTCTATGGAGGCGCCCTATTGCACTTATTGCGGTCATCTCGACACCATTTTCTTTCCTCTTTTTCATATACCTTTTCGGCGGTCCATCCAAAATCCTTATCGGGGCAATCGGTGGAATCCTCTTTACAATCGTGAACGCTTCAACCATGCTTCAGACTGATCTGCTGTTCTACAAACT
>JAJZKS010000149.1 GCA_021850835.1 Thermoplasmata archaeon | reverse complement strand
AGCAGTCAGGCCCATGGAATAGCCGGTATTCATATCCAGTTTTGCAAATTCTGGCCTTACCAGAAGTTTCATGTTTGGTTTGACGTGTGGATTGTTTGAAAGCGGAACATGGGTCATGTGTTCCATACCGCCAGCCAGAACCACATCAGAGAAACCAGACCTGATCTCCATGTATCCTATACCAATTGCGTTGAGCGATGATGAACATGCACGGTCCAATGCCATTGCAGGCACAGTCACCGGAAGACCCCCCACGAGCACCGGGTGACGCCCGCCATACGTCCAGTTTTCGTCAGCCTGCAGAGCGCATCCCGAGATTGCATCGCCGATATCTTCTGCCCTGATTCCGTTTTTTGTAACAAGGTTCTTGTAGAGCTTTCCCAGCTGTTCATCCATCCTGACCGAGTTGAAAACGTCCCTCTCGGGATCAGACGGCCTGGATCTGGAAAATGGTGTTCTCCTGTAGTCCACTATAAAGACATCTTTGTTTTCTTTCATAGTAGTTGATGTTTACATTTTAGATATTATTATCCTTTTGCACTAAAATAGCCTATATTACAGTTTTTTATGCCTCTGTTCCGTCTGGTATGATTGCCATTTGATCATTCAATGAGATTCTCATCGATCAGTTCTGCTATATCTTTTATCTGGATCTTGTCCTCCGCGTTGAGAGTCCTTGAGGCATCCTCGAGCATTGGCATGCAGAAAGGACAGGCCACCGCAAGTTTCTTTGCTCCTGTGTCAAGTGCCTGCTTCAGTCTTATCTGACTTATTGAGTCCTGGCTTTCAACCTTGTACCAGTAATTTCCGCCTCCTGCACCACAACACATGCTCTTCTCCCTCGATTTTTCCATCTCGGTGAGATTCGCAGAAGACTTTACAACCAGTCTGGTGTTTTCATAATCGTTATTGATTCTGCCAAGGTAGCACGGATCATGCAGGGTTATGTTGTCAGAACTCTTTTTGACGGAAAGTTTTCCCTTTTCGATAAGGTCCGCAAGGAGCTTGCTATGATGAATCACTTCCACATCCAGTCCAAATTTTGGGTACTCATTCTTGAAGGTATTATAACAGTGCGGGCAGGCAGTTATTATCTTCTTAACCCCATGATTCTTAAAAGTCTCGATGTTCTGGAGTACAAGTTCCTGGAACCTGCCTTCCTCCCCCATTCTCCTTGCAGTCTCGCCATTGCATTTTTCCTCTGATCCAAGAATGCCATAGTTCACTCCTGCCTTATTCAGGAGACCTAGAATTGTTCTGGCAGTCTTGTTGTCCCTGGGATCGAATGCTCCCATGCAGCCCACCCAGTAGAGATATTCCATGTCTTTCTCGTATTTTGGTGCCACATCCAGCAGCTTATCCCTGTCTGAAGGACTGTTTCCAAATGGATTCTGAGCGCTTGTCAGGTTGTTGAAATAACCAACTGCCTGCTTGCCTGTCCTGTTCTCCATGACAAGGTTTTTCCTGACATCCATAACAAACGACTGTGGATCAATTAGAACTGGACATTCCTCCACGCAGGCCTGGCACGTTGTGCAAGACCATGTTGCATTTTCTGTGAGGACAACCTGAACCATTTCAACGTTTCCATAGACATTCTTCTTTATATTCTGTACAACCGCCCTCGGACTGAGATCTGTACCAGCAATTGCCGCAGGACACGCTCTTTCACATCTTCCGCAGTCGGTACAGGCCAGGGCATCGATCTTCTGGAGCGCGGTCAGATCCATGATGGTTTTTGTACCGACCTTGATATCAAAGTTTCCCGTTTCAAGTGCCTCCGAAAGCAGGAATGGTGTCGGCATTTCGCCGCGTTTATTTATCTTCTTCTCGCTTACCATAACCATGGCAAGGGCCATGTGCGCAAGTTTAGAAAAGGGAAGGTATGCCGCAAGAAGGAATCCGTTAATGACGTGAACAAGCCACATTATTCTGTAAATCTCAACTCCTGTGCTGAAGCTTGTGGGTGCGAACAGGTAACTCAGAGGCCATTCAACAAATCTATAGACATCAAATGATTCCCTGAACAGATATATTTTCAGTGCACCAAGAAAGAACCCCTCCAGGGCCATAAGCAGCAGTCCTGCAAGAACGATATAGTCCTCGTTTTTGGTATCCAGCTTGGTTTTCTTCCGGATTCTTCTGGCAAAAGCCATTATTATTCCTGCTATGAGCATTACCCCGCCGATGTTTGCCCACACTTCGAAGTTAAGGTAGAAGTCTCCCACCAGAATCCCCTGATGAATGAGAGGTTTCAGTATATCATGGGACAGTGCTATGAGTGCCGTGGCGATGAAAAGCACAAGAATACCGTATGATATGAGCACGTGCATTATCCCTGCGTACCTGTTCTTGATGTTTTTCTTGTGAAAAAACCCGTACATCAGGGCCTGCTTGATCATTCTGGCCCAGTTGTGCCAAGCATACCTGGCCATCTTGTCAATGGTTATGCCCATTCTGCTGTATGACCTGTACCACCAGATGAACACAAAGATTGCTATTGAGAAAGAAAGAACATAGTCTATTATCAACTCCGTATTGCTTACAAAGACTAGCGTTGGACTGGTGATGGGAGTTGCCATTGCTGTTAGTTATCTTCTGCGAGATATAAATTTTCGGAGTCTGGCGCCAGTATCAATTCATCCCCCCATATATAATTCCTGATCTTTTGGTGCTGTTAGCGATGATTTATTTATCTTCCCCGGCATTTACTTCTAATGGAACCCAAGGAGTCCGGTTACAGTGAGGATTTCAGGCAAAAGAGAAAGAACCTGACCATTGCTGTGGTACTTGTCATCATATTGGTATCCGGTTTTTTTGTAGTGACAGGAGAACAGTACCAGAACACTGTGAACGTGATGTGGTTGGCGGTTGACATCCACTATCCTCCCGGAACCGACTATTTCGGCCCCCAGATCAGGTACATACAAGAGAATGTCCATACACTGCAGTCCTCAAGTACATACAGTTTCTCCTTTGTAATCAAGAATTCCGGAAATGCTGATCATTCCATTTCCAGCATAGTTGTGAATACGCCTGGTTTCTCTCTTGTGAGTTTGCAAAATAACCTGCCGATTTCCATATCGCCTGGAGATTCTGCGACCATAGTGTTTACCGTAATGACACCGCCCAGCAATTACCAGGGAAATCTTAACATCACCGTTTATCCATGAAAGAATGCTGCAAAATTAGAAGTAATGGACGTGTGTTTCACTCCTCTTGCATTTAACGGATGTTAGGACAAAAGTATAAAAACCGATAGCAGAATACTGAAAAGTTGATGGTGTAAAATGGCGTATCAAATCATAGTACTGGCGAAGCAGATGCCTGACTTGGAACTGATAAAACCGGATCCAAATACCGGAGAACCCGTTCTCAAAGGAGTTTCTCTTAAATTTGAGACCCTCAGCAAGAATGCAACGGAAGCTGCCATCAGGATCAAGGAAAAATATGGTGGGAAGGTCACAGTCATAACGTATGGGAATGAGACTGCAACCCAGGTTATAAAAGAAGCATATGCCATGGGAGCCGATGAGGGCTTTCTGCTCACCGGATATCCTGGAAATAATCCGATGAATACCGCAAGCGTGCTTGCTGAAAAGATAAAGAAAATCCCGCATGATATAATCCTGCTTGGGAATCAGTCTGCTGATTCCTATACAGGACTGCTACCAGGAATGCTGTCCACACTTCTCGGAGAGACCCTGCTTGGCAGTGCCGTATCCATAGAATTGAAGGACAGAACCGTGGAGGTCCTGAAGGTGCTGGATACAAACAATGAGAAAATTCAGGCAACTCTTCCTGTAATCGTATCGGTGACACAGGAAATAAATGAACCCAGACTACCACCGGTAATGCAGATCCTTGCGGCAGGAAGGAAACCCATAAACACCGAGAAGATAAGCGCTGCAGGACAATATTCAAGAGTAATCTCCAACAGGGCTCCTAAGAGCGAAAGGAAGCGCCTGATCTTTGAGGATGTTGACAAGGGAGTGCCGGAGGTTGCTAAGGCAATGAAGGAGGCGATGAGATGATCACCCTGGCATACTCGGATTCGCCAGATATTGGATCACAGATCATTACAAAGTTCAGGGAATTCGGAGATGTTGCTGTCCTCTCGTCATCCGGTAATAAGGATGTATTTGCCAGATATGGGCCAGTGTCGATGCATATTCTTTCAGAAGAGGAGAATTCCGAAGTTGTCTCAGCACACATGATCTCCGTGATAAACAATGGCAGGTTTGATCTCATTGCAATAGGATCGACAGTGATAGGAAGAGAGGTCGCCGGTATAATTTCTGCAGCAACCAAAATGAACGCAATGGCAGAGATAAGCGAAATTAAAATTGAGAATGGCAAGGCTGTAACAAAGCGTTTTTACTATGGAGGCAAGACACTGCTGGAAGAAGAATCGGATGCAAAGATATTCACAGTCTCTCCAGGAATCACAGAGCCCAGGGAGGCAACTTCTGAGCCCATTGTCCATGAACTTGACCCATCCACAGGCAAAATAAAGTTGCTTGAGAAGATAGAGAAGAAATCTTCTGAGGAGAACATAGAGAAGGCTTCTGTCATAGTCTCCGTAGGCAGGGGACTGGGAAACAAGGATGGCATACAGAAGGTCGAGCCTCTTGCAAAGATGCTGAACGGCGTGATAGCGGGGTCCAGGCCTGTCTGCCTTGACTATCAGTGGCTCAGCGAGGAAAAGCAGGTGGGACTGTCTGGGAAGAAGGTGAGGCCAAAGCTGTACGTTGCACTTGGAATCTCAGGCCAGATTCAACATATTGCGGGCATGAGAGGATCTAGGGTGGTTGTGGCAGTTAACAAGGACAAGTCTGCGCCAATCTTTGAGGAATGTGATTATGGTATTGTCGGAGACCTGTACCAGGTGGTTCCAAAACTGATTGAAGCCTTGAAAAATTAAGGGAGGGGCTGTCATTTCCCCTATTTTATTTTCTTTGCAAGATTCTCGTTTATCCTGAGTACCTCAAGGCCCTTGGTGAAACCTCTCTGAACCTGCTTCATGGACTTCATTTTCACCACCATTGTGTTTGTCCTG
>JAJZKS010000148.1 GCA_021850835.1 Thermoplasmata archaeon | reverse complement strand
GTGGTAAGTAGAATAGTTGAACTTATCCCCGAAGACTGGCAGAAATTATATGACAAGGAGTGTGCAAAGTTCCTCGAAGTCAGGGGCACTGACCTTGAAGCAATAGTTGCAGACATAATCATTGCAGTGGGCGGAGACGGGACGGCCTTGAGGGCTACCCAGATGGCAAAGGGGCCTGTACTCGGTATAAACATGGGCGGCCTGGGATTCCTTACAGAAGTGGAAATAGGCGATGTTGAAAAGTCAATTTACAAGCTCATCAAGGGTGAATACAAAATAGAGAAAAACATGAAACTCAAGGTCAAGATCAATGGTCTCGAAGTCCTAGACTGCACCAATGAGGCGGTCATCCACACAAGCAAGATTGCTAAGATCAGGAAATTCAATATTTATGCTGGCGAGAATTTCCTTGACAGCGGAAGCGCGGATGGGATAATTGTTTCAACACCTATCGGCTCAACTTCTTACAACTACAGTGCGGGTGGGCCAATAATTCACCCATCACTTAATGTAATGGTCCTGACATACCTTGCCCCATTCAGGTCCAGGGTGAGGCCAATGGTTATACCTGCAGAGCAGACTATCAGGATCAGGCTGGCAGGATCAGGTCAGGAATCCATTGTTATACTGGATGGCCAGGCTGAATACCCCGTGAATGAAAATGATGAGATTGAAATCACTGCGTCTGAAAACAAGGCAGAGTTCATAACTTTCAGGGATTCATTCTACGACAAAATCCGGGAGAAACTCATCAAGCATGTGGTCAATTAGGCAGCGGACTCTCAGGATGATCATGGAGGCCTCCCTAGATTCCTACCCAAAAGAATTCGGGGCATTCATGAAAGCGGAGAAGAATGTGATCTACGAGATTGCAATACTCCCTGGAACAGTTCAGGGAGACCATCATACCCTGTTTTATCTTTACAATAAACCCATTGATTTCAGCATAGTGGGCTCGGTGCATTCACATCCATCCGGTGTGCCGATTCCTTCTGATGCCGACCTGAAAATGTTCCAGAACACGGGGCCAATACACATCATTGTGGGGTATCCCTATGGACTTAACAATTTCATAGCATACGACAGGAACGGAAACCAGGTAGAAATAAGAGTAATTTGAGCCGGACTGCCTTGCGGGCAGTTCGACATAATTTTAGAGTTTCAGGCCGAGCGGCCCGGAATAGGATGATGATGGCCTTATGAGCCTGTTATCCGCCAGCTGCTCCTTGTAATGGGCAATCCACCCGAACACTCTGGAAGCTGCGAAAAGTGGTGTGTAAAAGTCCTGGGAGATGCCAAGGATATCCATGTAAATGGCAGCGTAGAAGTCCAGGTTGGCAGGGACGCTCTTCTTCTCCCACATCCTGTTTTCCACTACTTCAGCGATTTGTAGAATCTTCGAGTCAGGGGCAATTTCCTTGAGCTTGGCCTTCACGAATTGTGCTCTTGGGTCGAGCCTCTTATATATCCTGTGTCCGAATCCCATGACCTTTTCGCCCTTTGCTATCTGCTGGTCAACATATCTCACTGCTTCTTCTGTGTTATTGAAGTTCTTGAAGAAATCAAGTATTTCTGAATTTGCACCACCATGCAGAGGGCCCTTGAGTGTAGCCAAGGCAGTCGTAAAAGAAGATATGGGATCGGCGAGGGTAGAAGCAGTAACTCTCAGGGCAAATGTGGATGCATTGAATTCATGCTCCATGTACAATGTCATAAGCATCCCCAGATATTTTGCCTTGAGGGGGTCCTTCTTGCCGGTGATGAGGTGGTAGAACCTTTCTGAATAAGTGCCTTCAATTGGTTCCAATGGTTCAAGGCCGTGGGAAAGCCTGTACGAAAGTGAGATGAATTCGGGAAATTTTGCGGCCATCTCAAGCATCAGATCATCTACCTGAGTATGTTTATAATGGTAGAAAGAAACAATGTTCCTAAGTGCCCTCATGAGGTCCTTTTCTTTCAGAATTTCTATGACTTTCCTCGCTTCTGCGTCAACACCGAAATTGCTTCTGATCTTATATGAGAATTCATCTTTTTCCTTCTGGTCTGGCAACCTACCATTTACTATGAGGTAAGCTGCATCCTCAAAGCTCTTTTTTTCAACTAATTCGACCACTTTATATCCTCTGTAAAGGAGGTTCCCATTGCCGTCAGTGGTGGCTATGGCTGTCTTGTCCACAATTACATTTACAAGCCCTTTTGGTACTATTATCTCCTCTGCCATGATGATTCACCTTAAATCCTGGAAAGATCCGCGTCTTCCCTTTCATACTGGTTATAACCTATAACTTCATAAAAGTCAGCCCTGGTCATGAGGTTGCTGATATAATCCCTCTGTGTGCCCTTGGCCTTCAGATGGCTGTATGTTTCCTCCATGGCCCTAAGTGACACCCTGAACGCGGTTAATGGAAAAATTACTGCATTGTACCCTATCTCCATGAGTTCCTCAACCGAAAGCAGGGGGCTCTTGCCAAATTCAGTCATGTTGGCAAGGAGCGGCCCTTTTACCCCTTTGCGGAACTGCCTGAATTCTTCTTCGGTTTCCGGGGCTTCTGTAAAAATCATGTCTGCGCCGCTTTCCATGTAAAGGTTTGCGCGTTCAATGGCATCTTCTATGCCGTTTACTGCCCTAGCATCTGTCCTGGCAATAATCATGAAGTCCGGGTCTTTCCTGGTGTCGGATGCGATTCTGATCTTTCTTGCCATTTCCTTTCTGTCGACGATCTTCTTGCCATTCAGGTGCCCGCATCTCTTTGGGAGAACCTGGTCCTCAAGATGCATGGCTGAAGCCCCGGCGCCTTCAAAGAGGCGGACAGTTCTTGAAACATTTACTGGTTCCCCGAAACCGGTATCCGCATCAGCAATAAGCGGTACCTTGCTAACTGAGGTTATCCTCCTGATCTCTTCAGCGACTTCAGTAGAAGTCGTAACAGCCAAATCAGGTAGACCCATTGCACCCGCTACCCCCGATCCAGAGAGATAGGTTGCCTTGAACCCTGCGTTCTCAGCGAGAAGGGCAGTTATTCCATTGAAGACTCCTGGTGCAACTACAAATTCTCCTTTCAGCAATTCTCTTAGTTTCCCGGGTCCCTGATTCACATTATCCTTTAAAATTGACATCTGAAATCACCTCATACAGTTCCCTGACGCTCTTCTTCTCAAAGTTTTTCATGAAATCAACCAGGATTTTTGCGTTGGTCTCTCCCATGACGGACTTCCCCTTGTTTTCCAGGTCTTCCCAAGTATATGGTTTCTTGTAGTGCCCCTTAGGCACGTCCATTTCCTGCTCATGAACACCCTTGTCAGTGGTGACCCTGATTTTCACGGGAAGGTTCTCAGGATACATATCATTGAACCTTTCTGTAACCTTGTAGCTTGAAACATCGATGATTCTTAGTATTTCCCTATCTCTAAGATGACTGTCATCATAAGAGGTGGGAGTTGGCGCGCCATTTTTCAGGGTATAGGCAACTATGTACGGCATGCTGTGGTCTGCAGTTTCACGGGTTTTTGGCCGTAATTTTTCAGGGTCCTTGATTATAATTTTGTGAGCAACCTCAAAGGTCTCTACCTCTACTTTCTCAATCCTGCCTGAAATTTCTTCCCTGAGGTTCAGAGCAACTTCCGCAGCGCTCATGGCATGGTATTCAACCGGATAATTCTTGATCATTGTCCTTAGTACCTTTCCAGGTTTGAGGTTCAGTTCAAATTCTCCAGATACCTGTTTAAAGAAGCCCATTTCACCGGTGAATATAGGGGAGGGCCCGGTGAAGCCTTCAAGTGCAAGGAGCGCGGCGAAGACAGAATTCCTGCTGGCATCAGAAGCCGTGCACCCTTTCCACATGCTCAGTTCACCAGCCCTTGTCTGCCTCAGGCTGATATTATTATTGATTGCCAAATTCAACAGGTTTTCGTATTTTTCCTTCCCAAATCCAAGAAGAAGGCCTAACCCGGCTGCGGATGAAATAGAAATATATGTTACATGGTCCCACCCCCTGTCTCTTATGGAAACGGCATCAGACAAAGCACCCACCACATCATAAGCAACTGAGACAGCTTTCGCCGCGTCCACACCACTAAGGCCCTCAGCATAAGCCATTGAAAGGAGTGGTGGGACATTATCTGAAGGGTGGAGAGCCTCTTTTGAAAGATACGTATCATTATAATCCAGGTACCTTGTCATGGAGCCGTTGATGAAGGTTGAAATGTCAACTGAAGCTTTAGTGCCAGTGAAATATATGGGGGAGTCAAGTTTTCCACTTGATGGAAGGAGGGCTCTTTTCTCAATAGAGACTGGCGGTGCGCCCATTGCACCATAAGATGTAATGAGGGAATCAGCAATTCTCTTTTTTATTTCGTCGAGAACCTTGGGCTCTAATCCCTTGGAACCAACTTCTGCAGCGTGATCGAAGATCTGGCCAACAATTTTGTCCATGCCTTGTAATGACAGAAAAATATATATTAAATTCCTAAAAGTACCTGTTATGAAGTAAAAACAGAAAAAATAGTCAAATGTGTATCTAAGGTATATATTTTATATGGGACTTAGAAAACACGGAATGCATAAAAACGAACTATCATGATGACGATAGAAAAATTTAAATGCGTATTTGACAATTGAAGTAAGCTTGGAACAGAGTAGCATGGAACCACTATTAACTAAATTCGACGGTATGGCTGCCTTGAAAAAGGGTCAAGACTCGTCATTATTTGCGACGTGCCATGCTATGGTTCCGGTATTAAGGAAAAGGTGAGGATATTTGATAACAATTGGAATTGACTTGGGATATGGAGACACAAAAGTCGTCGGGGCTGACGGGAAGAGAGAGAAATTTCCCTCCAGGTGGGCTCCTACGGAGGCCAAAGCCTGGGGATTTGGCGGAACTACAACAGTACTTACCATAGATGATGGCGAACCCTTCTTCTTTGGGGAAGATGCTGCTGGAACAAGTGTAAGGGAACCACAGGGAGATGGAAGGCTTTCTGATCCTGACTCACTTCCATTGCTTGCTGGCGCACTCTGGATGAGCGGTGCTGGCACGGACGGAAACCTAGCTGAACTGACCATCGGCAG
>JAJZKS010000147.1 GCA_021850835.1 Thermoplasmata archaeon | reverse complement strand
CACTTTGCTTCTGGTGGGCTCCAGGGATTATGAGGTTGTGGAACTCAATGAAATGGCTTATGAGAAGCTGAACTGCACGAAGAAACTGGAACTTGTCCGGAATGCCACGCATCTCTTTGAGGAGGAGGGCGCGCTTGAACAAGTGGCAGACTCAGCAAAGAAGTGGTTCCTGGAATATCTTCCTTCTGTTCACATTACCGGGGCAGAACAATAGGTTTGTTTTGCTGCCTTTCAAGAATGCCCACTTGGCAGACTCTTAAGTGTGCTTTTCAAATGCCAATCAGACAAAAATTCAATATTTATCAAGAACTAGGTCAGTTGTTCAAGAAACATTTAAATATCGATACATTTATCTTTTAGTTTAATGAGAATCAGACATTTTAATTCTCTTATGAACTTCGTTGGAGGTTTTTAGGTGACAGAAAACAACACCGCTGTCCAAACAGCGGTTGTAAAGGCCGAGTCCACAGGTGGTCTTCTTACCATGGGCGTGATAGTTGCCCTAGGCCTTTTCCTTGTGGGATTCGATTCCATGATTTTCCTGTTCGGAGGTGCCTTTGTTGACAAGATCACAAACGTCAGCACATCAACACTTGGGATCATGGCCACAGCTTACACACTTGGTATTGTGATATTCAGTTTCGCAGGTGGATACATTTTCGACAAAGTAACCACCAGAAATGGAATAATCGTATCACTTGCCGTCCTTTCACTGTTTTCAGCTCTCATGGGATTCGCTAAGAATGAGGCAGAACTGTTCACATTCAGGTTCTTGACAGGTGTCGGAACAGGGCTGGTTCAGCCAATGATTGCATCTTTCCTCGGGGATCTAAGGTCTGTCCATCGCGGCAAACTCATCGCAATGGTCTCCATAATGTTTAATGCAGGCTTGGCAAGTGCACCATACGTATTCTCCGGCTTCTCCACCCCTACTTCATTCTTTTGGCCGTTCGTGATTTCTGGCATAATGGGTGCAGTCGTTATTGCCCTGGTTGCACTGTTTGTACCATCCACATATACTTTCAAAAAACATTCAATGAAGGGCATTACTGAAATACTGAATAAGCCGTTGATACTCATATCTTTTTCAATTCTGTTTTTTGGTGTCGGATACTTTGCCTACTTAAGCTACTTCACACCATACATGATAAGCCTTCACTATTCGCGGCCAACAATTACTGCTGTATCAAGTGCCCTTGGCTTTGGCGGGATAGCAATGGCCCTCCCAGCAGGCTGGGGAGGAGACAGGTTCAAGAGAATCAGGGTAGTTCAAGTAGGGGCTGCAATGATGGTAATTGGAACACTGCTCATCACGGTGCTGCACGTAACCGTGCTGCTTGCAGTCTTCGGGCTTGTTCTCTTCGGCGGCGGCTATGCTGTTTATGGTCAAATGAGGGCTTTCACCCAGGAAACAGTTGAGCTTGCCTGGGTTGGTACAGCGGTCGGTTTCATGGAAGCGCTGTTCAACATAGGTGGAATGGCCGGTGGCCCGCTGATGGGTTCCCTAGTTTCTCATGGATATCAGACTGCGGGGCAGATTGCCATAGTCATACCAATGGCTGCGTGTCTTTTACTGGCCCTGGTAACACCGTCTGTATCAAAGAGGATATGGCGCCCGGAGGGTACGAATCAGGGGCAGTCGGGTGAAGTCGAATCAGCTTGAGGGATTGCCTGGAGAAATGCGGAAAGTAAGTTGATGTAAACGGTGTGAAATCACATTACTATGATGCAGGCAGTTGGAATGCCCCTTGTATCAATACAAGGGGCGACCTCTGTGTGGCATCATCAATAAATGGAGGTTCAACACTGAAAACTTTCACGTAATTTCAGGGTCATTACATCGCACGAACTGGGCTTTGTGTTGACAGAAATGCCTTCAAGCCCAGATTTTTTTTAATGGAAAAAACAGAGCACCTGGCAAGTTTCCACAGTATGCTTGGAATAAATTGTGCAGTCCCCTCCGGCCAATCGCAGTAAGTCTGGATCAAGCCTTATTTTTCTGAAACTCAAATTGAAAGATGGTAAAATTAGACAGAAGCTGCCTTCTGGTCAGATATTCTAATTAGTGAAACTATTCCCTCTTATTCTTCATCTCGAAGTACTGAAGAATTGAATCATGGGCAACCGCTATGCCCGTCATAAGTGCTTCCTGTGCCTGTGGAGTTATGGCAGAATCTCTAAGGTTTTCAGAATGACCAGCAAGCCCCACCGGACCTATCTTAATGCCCAGATGGCCTGTGGGAATTAATTGAGAAACATTTCCGACATCTGAGGAGGCTCTTGGCGGCCGCTCGTAGAATTCCTTTGGAGAAATCACTATGTTTCCAACGTATCTTTTCGCGTTCTCGTAATAAATTGAATCAAGCAGCTCATTTCGCTTCCTTGGCTTCATTTCTGGAGCAAGAGGTTTTGACTCAAACGTACATGAATGAACCGTTGCTATATTCTTAGCCATTTCTATGGTTCTCTTGAAAATTCTCTGGAGAAACACGTCATCTTCTGATCGCATATCGACCCAGAGTTCTGCTCTGCCAGGAATTACGTTTGGCGCACTTCCCCCATCTTTTATGATGGCACTCAGTACGATCTGATGTTTTCTGCCTAGGAGACCAAACATCATCCTGAAGTTTGTATAGAAATTTACAGCGGCATCAAGGGCGTTTATACCTTTTTCAGGCGAGACAGCTGCGTGGGCATCCTTGCCATGGAATACGAATGAATACCTCATAATTCCAAGGCTGTAATTCCCAACTTCCCACTCATCCACTGGATGACTTGTGAATACGGCCTTAACGCCATCCTTAGCAAGTTCTGGGGCAATTATGACCTTGCTAGAGGCGTACTCTCCTCTGCCTTCCTCTGCTGGGCTTCCAACTATATAAAGAGTACCTGATTTTAACTTCTTCACTTCCTCAACAAGTGATGCGCCCACTCCAAAGGCCCAGGATCCAAGTATGTTATGCCCGCAGGCATGGCCAATAGGGAGGGCATCATATTCAGCAAATACTGCTACTTTGGGTTCGCCTTGTCCAACCTTCGCAAGGAATGCAGTTTTCATTCCGAGGTAGTTTTCCTCAACCTGAAATCCCCATTTTTTGAGGGCCCCTACTAGCTTTGCACTACATTTGAATTCTTCACTACCCAGTTCAGGATTAGCGTGTATGAAAGCGGACATTTCCAATACATCTTTCTTGACCTTTGCTATAGATTCGGGCAAGGGAAGATTTCTGCTTATAATCTGTTTTTCCTCTTCAGCTAACAGCTCCATTAAAACACCTATAAATCTAATTCGTGTTACTGGCGATTAGTATATTAATTCTTGGATTTATTGCGCAAACTTCTTAATTTTATTGACATAATAGAGCTTATTTTTGATATAACGTGAACAAAACACGAATAGAAATGTGATTTCCAAATTAAACTGTGGGATATGGCTCAATTGGATACTTCAATAAATAAATCCAGTGTTTGTGAGAATGTGCCGGGAGAGCCCAGGATGTGGACGAGTGCCTGTCTATGGTGGCAGACCCACAGTAAGGACAGTATGAACGAAAAGATCGGTCTTCTTTGATGAATACTTGTCAATACCTGCAATCTGTGAAACATCAGAAAAGGCATTCCTAAGAAGTACCATATCATGGTCGGACAGAGATTATCAATTACGTCAATCGGTAATTATAACAGCTGTTTGGCAAATGACTGAATATTGGAAACGGGATTGTAAAGAAGTTAAAGGAATACACATAAATTTCTCTTTTGTCATGCCCTATCATGGAAGAACTGGAACCTGTGTTTGACTTCATAGCTGACAATTACGACTCTACAAGAAGAGAACTTGATGAACGTGAACTGGAGGCCCTTATGGAGTCACTTAAGGATTGCACCAACGTTCTGGAGATAGGTGCGGGTACCGGCAGAATAATGAAGCCACTTCAGGACCATGGTTTCGACATAACAGGAGTTGACATTTCAAGGAAGATGCTGCAGAAGGCACAGGAAAAAGGATTGAAGCACCTTGTAATAGGCGATGCCACGAACCTGCCATTTTTGGATAAATCATTTGACGCTGCAATTACCTTTCACGTTTTTCATTTGATAGATGATCTGGACTTGATGTTCAATGAGGCATCCAGGGTTTCAAAAAAATATATCATTACATTCATAAGGGAGAGGGTACAGCCCAAAGATTTCCCGGCAGAACGAAGAAGCAATCTGCCGGATATTGTTATTAAAATTGCAGAAAAATACGGCTATAGAATAGAGCCAGAAAGCGCTGCCCGCAGAAGACCGGAAAATGATATTGTGAAAAGGTTTCCACCTGACAAAAAATTACTGGTTAAAGAATATGCAAGAAAGGCCAATCCGGAGCATTTCATTGAGAGAATGAGGTATTCGTCAAGGTTTACAAGGACGTTCAACAAAATTCCCGAGGAAATTATCGAGAAGATATTCGGTGAAGCAAAAAGCGAAATCAGTAAAATGAAGTTGGAACCTGTCGAGGTTAAGATTAAAGAATATATGGCAATTTGGTTTCCACAGGAAATAAAGCAGAAATAACAGGTAAATACCCGGTTAAATTTCACTTTCCATAGTTCTCTGCATGAAACAGGAGAGAACGATATTCAGGTGGTTGGAAATATATACGTATGTCAAGCCTGACCTATCACCTGAAACCTTGATTATAAGTGCTGGAAGCACTGGTGCAAGCACTGTTTGTTATATGAAAAAAGATTGAAGGAGCGTATCTCTTCGGAGAGCTTCATGTCTGTTTCCGGCGTCTTGAATGCGCCTAACTCCCTGACTGGGCGAGCCCGGCATCCCTGTATTGTGTGATACGAGTATGCCCTCCATCCATCAACGAGGACGGGACCATGGCAATGCCAACTTTGGAAAAATATTTCAACCAAGTAGTGGATAGTGAAGAAGGCAGAAAAATGGCGAGACTGAGTATTTCCATGAAAAGTGAAATTGTGAAATCACTGGAAGATGAGGCCACTGAAAAAGGAAAGACTTTAAGCTCTCTCCTCAGTGAGGCTGCTACCCTTTTTATTGAAGCAAACAAAGTGGGGCTTCGTTCCGAAGA
>JAJZKS010000146.1 GCA_021850835.1 Thermoplasmata archaeon | reverse complement strand
CCACAGGGTTTCCCTGCCTCTCAAGACCCCTTTTGTAACAAGTTTCGGTGCCCAGGATCACAGGGCTGCGCTTGTTTTCGAGTTGATCCATAACGGGATTACTGCTTTTTCCGAAGCTGTGACAGACAAGGGCCCATTTTACAGTTATGAGGACAATAATACTGCATTCCACATAATTGAGGCGTATCTCGCTGAACAATTGAAAGACGTTCCTAAACCGGGGGTATTCCTGAATAGGGTCAAATTCGTCAAAGGACACCTTATGGCTAAAGCTGCCTTAGAAATGCTACTCTGGGATTATCATGCCAAGGCGGAGGGGACACCACTATACAGGTACATTGGAAAGACCAACGGCAAGGCACAGGTCGGAATCTCAATCGGAATGGCCGACCCGGATGAAATGAGGAAGCAGACATCCAAAGCAGTAGAGCTTGGATACAAGCGAATAAAGGTAAAGATTAAGAAAGGAAAGGAAGAGGAAATAGTCAGTAACGTGCGATCTGCAATTGGGGATTTCCCGCTGAGTGTGGATGCAAACACAGATTTCACATTAGAAGACACCGAGGCCTTAAGGGCTCTGGATAAGTATGGTCTAGTCTATATGGAGCAGCCTCTAGACCATGATGATATCATTGACCATGCAGAACTTGCAAAGAGGATCAGGACTCCAATCTGCCTGGACGAATCCATTGTTTCAAGGGATCGAGTAAGGAAGGCAATAGAGGCCAAAGCCTGCACAGTGATAAATATCAAGCCCGGCAGGGTATCCGGCTTCACAGAGTCCTTGGCCATAGCAAAGCTTGCAAGGGAACATGGGCTGCACACATGGGTCGGCGGGATGCTGGAGACTGGTGTGGGACGGGCATTCAATATCGCCCTTGCATCCAGTGCCTACATAGATTCTCCAGGCGACACATCGCCAAATGAAAAATACTTTGAAAAAGACATTGTGAAGAATCCCTTCATTATGGAAGACGGATTCATCACTCCCATGGAGGGGCCTGGAATTGGCGTCGAAATAGACAGGGAAAGGCTGGAAAAAGTAACCCTTGACAGAGTAAGGTTACTCTAATTTCCACCTTACTTTAAGGTCCCTGGCAGCCCTGACCTCATCTATTCTCCCAACAGATAGGTTCCTTGGCATTTTCTTCAACTCTGCCTCCTGTTCATCAAGGCTCTTAAGGAGGATATCCGCATATTGGTCCAGGTCGGCTTTGGATACTGATTCCGTTGGTTCAATCATCATTGCTTCATGGACGATGAGCGGGAAATACACGGTTGGGGCATGTATCCCATGGTCAATGAGATATTTGGCCAGGTCAAGTGCTCTCTTTCCAGTGTTTTCTGTTGATAGGACCAGTTCGTGTTTCTTCAACGCTTTGTAAGGTATCTTGAATTTTCCTGCCAGTTTCCTGGCAAGGTAGTTTGCATTGAGGACAGCGTTCACGGTGTTCTCTTTCAGCCCATCAGATCCGTGGTAGGTGATATATGACCAGGCGCGGAGCATCATGTTGAACGATCCAAAATAGGAGGATACCTGCCCTATGGTTTTGGGATGGGTATAGTCAAGGAAGTACCTGTCCCCTTCTTTTCCTACAGTGGGAACCGGAAGGAAATTCTTGAGGCTTCCCCTTACTGCTACGGGACCGGATCCAGGCCCGCCGCCGCCATGTGGTGTTGCAAATGTCTTGTGCAGGTTAAAGTGGACAATGTCAAAACCCATGAGTCCGGGTGAAGTTACCCCCATTATTGCATTGAAGTTAGCTCCATCATAATAGAGAAGAGCGCCCGCTTCATGGACAAGCTTCGCAATCTCTGTTATCTGGTCTTCGAATATTCCCAGGGTGTTCGGGTTTGTTATCATGAATGCCGCAGTTTTTTCCGACAAGGCTGCCTTTAGGGCTTCCAGGTCAACAGTCCCCTTTTCCCCGGAAGGGATTTCCACAACATCAAATCCGCCCATTGCAGCGGAAGCGGGATTGGTTCCATGGGCCGAATCAGGAATGATAATCTCCGTTCTCTTGTCCAACTCTCCCCTGTCTTCGTGGTATTTCCGGATTATAAGTATGCCGGTGTACTCACCATGGGCGCCTGCAAGGGGTTGTAGCGTGATTGCATCCATGTCCGAGAGTTCCTTGAGGTACTCCTGGAGTTCATACATTACTCTCAGAGAACCCTGGACAGATTTTTCAGGCTGAAGCGGATGTATTTCGCTGAAACCCTCGAAAGTGGATACCCGGTCAGCGAATTTTGGGTTGAACTTCATGGTGCATGACCCCAGCGGGTACATGCCAAGGTCAACGCTATAGTTCATCTGGGAGAGCCTTGTGAAATGCCTCACAACATCGTATTCGGCCACTTCCGGAAGTGGGAGTTCCTTTCTGAGGGAACCGGAAGGGAGGTCGCTTAGTGCGTCAGGCTCTACCTTGCCAGGTATCTTGTAGGTGGTTCCTGAACGAAGTTCCCCAATGAAAGGTTCATCGTACGAAGCCTGCCTGTAGCTCATGAAATCACTTCCAGTGTTTTAACTAGCTGCTCTATGTCCCGTTCCTGAGTTTTCTCCGTCACTGAGAAAAAGTATGAATTTGGTATGCCTTCAGCCTTTCCGTGGGAGAGGAATCTTGCAAGTGGGACGCCACCAAGAATTCCCCTGTCAAAAAGTTTGTCCTGAAGTTTCTCCACTGGAGAGGCCAATGAGACCAAAACATCTGAGAATGGTTTCCCTGTAAGCTGTCCTTTGGATAGTTTTCCAGTATTGGAAAGCGTACTTCTGAGTTTTTTGGAATTCTGGTAAGTGAGAGTCGCCACTTTTCTAAGTCCATCTGCTCCAACAATGCTGATATAAGATGCGGCCGCAATTGCCATGAGAGCCTGGTTGGTGCATATATTGCTCATGGCTTTCTCCCTTCTTATGTGCTGTTCCCTGGTCTGAAGGGTCATGACAAATGCCCTCTTTCCGTTGGCATCAAGACTTTCACCAATGATACGGCCTGGTGACCTTCTGATGTAGTCATTCTTGAAAGAGAGTATCCCGAGAAGCGGGCCGCCAAAACTCCTATGAATCCCAAGTTGCTGGCCCTCCGCAACCACTATGTCCGCACCATATGATCCCGGCTCCCTGAGAATGCCCAGGGAAATTGGATCTACGTAGGCGATGAGAAGAGCATCTTTCTTTATTTCCTGCAGCTTGAACACATTCTCGTCAATAATGCCGAGTCCATTAGGCTGTTCGCACACAATTGCAGAGGTGCTGGCACTGACTTTGGATCTGATATCATCAAGGTCAATGTGTCCTGATTTCATATCTACTTTGTAAAAAAGTAGCTTAACATGGATGCCTGCCATGTAACTCCTGATGACCTCAAGCTTCCCATTGTAAATTGTCTCTGGAAGAAGGATTTCAGTCTTCTCATTGATCCTGTACGCCATCCTCACAGCTTCCCCCAGTGCTGTGTATCCATCGTACATTGAGGAATTTGTAACATCCATTCCAGTGAGCTGACACATCAGGCTCTGGTATTCAAAAAGTGACTGGAGCACGCCCTGGGACATTTCTGCCTGATAGGGGGTGTATGAGGTCAGGAACTCTGTTCTCCCAATAAGGGAATCAACAGAGGTGGGAATTACACGGTCATAGAGGCCATTGCCAAGGAAATTCGTCATTCCCGGCCCATTATTCATAAGTGAATAACTTCTGGCTTCTTCCAGGAGCTCATATTCAGAAATTCCCCTGTTCATATTCAGTCCTTTCTTCTTAACATTCTGGGGAACATCGGAAAAGAGATCGTTCTTATCTTTTATTTGCAGAAAATTGAGCATTTCATTATGTTCTTGATTGACAGACATAGGGGCTCAGCAACACAATAATTTCGCCGTATATATTTTATCTGAGGAGCTTGCTCTTCTGGTATTTTCACCAAATATTTGTAGGAAGTGACTACTGGAAAGACCCCGTGATAAAAATTTAATAATGCAGGAATATCCAATCAACATTGAGCGACGAGATCATTCACTATTCAGAAGCCAGAGCATATCCGACAATAGGCGTGATCCTTCTCGGTGGCATTTCTGACAAGACGAAGCGAATTCCAATGCACACATCAGCAGGATTCGCTTATACTGGGCTTGGCCAGGATATATGGGTTGACACAAAGGTGATGGTTAACAGGGGGGCGCCATTTGGTGACCTCAATGGAGAGGAAGTGCAGTATTCCGAATCTGGAAGATCTCCATTTGTTATCCTAAATCATTACCGCAGCAAAATTTTCAACCATCTAGCAGTGCGTGAGGAAGCTGCCCTGTCTTTCAGGTCCAGGAATGTGGGAATTCTCAGCGGAAGTTCTGATGCAGGTGCAGCAGCCATGGGTTCCTGCATAGCTGAAATGGCTGGTGGCGTAGATGATATGGTTGCATTCGAAAATGAACTCAGATCTATTTCAGAAAGTGTCGGAAGGAGCCTGTACGGGGGTCTCACCGTTACATGGGCTGACGGGAAGAACGCCAGGACTGAACAACTCCTGGGTCCCGAGGCATTCAGGGATTACGTTGTCATAGGGTGCAGCTTCAATGTGCAGAGAAAACCCTCTGACAGAATTCATGAAAATGCTGTAAACAGCCCAGACTATCCGAAGAGGATCGAGAGCACAGCCAAGAAGGCGAAGGAACTTGTAAAATTATCAGAGCAAAGAGACATAAAAGGGATCTTTGACCTTTCCCATCAGGATACAGGGGAATATCACAGGCTTAATGAGAGTGTTGGGGTCAATATTATCACGCCTGAAATGAGGAAGCTTATGCAGAAGGTTGATCATGACAGGGATGAGATGTGGATGTCTTACATTGTAACTGGAGGAAGCAATGTCTTTGTGATTACAGAAAAGAAAAATATGAAGGAGATTGTAGACAGGTACAGGGGACTCTGCGATGGGCAGTCTCTGCTCAGCGTGGCTGAAGGGGCAAAAGTTACAACCGGTTCCAAGCCATAACTTAAATAACCTTCTTTAAAATCAGGTACCAATATGGCGGATAAGAAATCTGAGGGATTCCAGTCTGGCGCTGGACTTATCAGGTATTTCGAAGAGGAAGAAATATCCGG
>JAJZKS010000145.1 GCA_021850835.1 Thermoplasmata archaeon | reverse complement strand
CAACCATTACCATTGCGTTTTCAATGATATAGAAGATCGCTTCCACCACCGGAGGCACACTTTGAGCAAATTGATGGATATCCGGAAGATCGGTGTTCAGTACATAGAGCGGGAAAACCAGTAGACCAAGGAAAAATAATTTATCAGTTCCACTTTTTAGCACTCGAGAGCCCCTAAGCCAACTTCCTGGTATGAGATATGCTGCAAGTATCAATATAAGTACGAGTAAAAGGAGCAATTCGTATTGTCCCAGCGTTGGAAAGGGCCTGTTGAGGGACCTGCTAAGGAACAAATTTGTCGCAACAATATCCATTAGGAAAGCCGCAAGTGCTACAATAAAGCCCCTTCTTCCCAGGATTTGTTCATGGGAATACCTGGGATAGGCAACTGAAAGGAGGAGGAGAGGAAGACTGATGCTGAATATGGAATGGAAGGTTGAGATGACCAGGGCCCAAATCCAGTCCATACCAATGAATCTCCCGTATGACCCCAGTGCACCTACCGGGTTTCCAGAAACAAGAAAGAATGTATGGACTGATATGCCCTCACCCATTATACCAAAAGCCAGTCCAAGCGCAATGATGGAAGCCCAACCTTTCTCGAATCTTATGGAAAAATCCCTTATCATCAGGGCTCCAGTGGAATATATTGCTATATTGAGAACGAGCCCGACAATGAATTCTGGAATATTGACAAGCAGCACATCAAGCCTTGAGGATGCTGTCATGAACTCCGGTATTCCGGGGGTCATGACGATGAGAATCAGGATCATCCTTCCTCTCAAATCCCTTGGAACCATCAGAGCACTCCTATTTCTGGTACCACATTATAACCGTTATAAACATTGGGAATGAAGATTATGCGAAATATTCAAGGGAAGTCTTCCAGATAATCTAAATCTCATTGTCCCGTTGGAACGGTTCACGAAACGAATTACTCTCCAAACATGGGCAGGCAGCATTGCAAGAGCACTTGTCTTGATATTGCCTGGCTTTTTGAACTCTGTGATTAGTCTTCAACCCATTCTACTGATACCTTGATTTGTTCAGGTATAGTAGTTCCTTTGAAAGTACTCCTGTTCAGAAACACAGTGGATTTGTATGGGTTACCTTTATCCACTGAATCAAAGGAGACTACTAATGGCGAACCAATATGCTTTTATCTGGCTTCAAATTCAATTTTTTCCATTTCAACTCAACAGAAAGCCAGCCAGCACAGTGTTTTATAACCTTGGGCAATAGAGGCATCTTAAATGGGAGAATATATTAATAAATGCTGGGAGTATGGTTCGCGTGTCAAAAAACAGAGCCAGACCAGTCAACAGCATTCCTAGGGATTTTACAAGAGTGTCTCCTATGCTTTCAATTAAGCAGGCAACCAGGGGAATAGAATTTTACCTGAAAGTATTCGGGGGAAGGGCCAAGACAATACTCAAAGATGAAAGTGGAACCATATTCCATTCAGAACTTGATCTGGGAAAGGGCATAATTATGTTGGCTGAAGAGGACAAAGAAGTAAACATCAGCCCTTTGACACTAGGCGGGAATTCTGCATTTTTCTGGATCTATGTGGAAAATGTTGATGAAGTATACAGAATGGCAATTGCAGAAGGTTCAACCAGCATATCGGAACCTGAAACCATGTTCTTCGGAGACAGGATCTGCAGAATAAATGACCCATTTGGCTACAGGTGGATAATTGCAACAAGACTGGAAGATGTAAGCTGGGAGGAGTACCAACTGAGGGAGAAGGAGATGAAAAGGTAGGACTTCCAGCCCTGCATTCTACTTTTTCATCCGGGTTTCAAGAAATTTAGGAGTGGAACTTGATGATCCTGTCAGCAAGTTCTTGCCAGGGATTCATTCAACACTGGCATTCCGGTATAAGGACGGGCAAAGAATTTCAAGGGTCCATTGTATGCATCTAACTAAAATTTTCACTCAGACATTTACCCATTATCACAAATTCCTCTCCATTCTCAGAGAAACGAACGTTTTCAGCGATGGTTTTCCATCCCAATTTTGTATATAATCTCAAAGCAGGAATGTTGGCCATCTCAGTTGACAGCAGTGCATTGCAATTTTCCAGCCCAGCAAAAAGCTCACTGTAGAGGCGGGTTGCTATGCCTGATCTCCTGAATTTCTCTTCTACGGCAAGTTCCACCAATTCAAAGTAATCTTCGAGCCAACGCATTGATCTCTCTTCACCAAGGACCTGTTTTACGCGTTCGTACCACCACTGGCCATGCGCGCCAAAATAACCATAAGCAAATCCAATGACGATGCACTCTTGGTCTAATGCAACCGCGCATCTGAATCCCTGGCGTGTTGAATGCTTTAAAATGGAATCCCGGATAAGACGAAGCCTTTCCTCACTTGCGGAACCGTTTTCAGAACTGAAGATCCTGTCAAAAGTCTCTGCCATCTTCGAAAGCATTTCTTCTTGGAGGTTATTGAGGGTAGTAACAACGCAATCCATTTCGCCACATCAAGGGAAGGTCAAGTATTAAGCTTGTTGTTCCATATTCAGATGAATGAACAGGGAAATGCCATTCGAGAATGAGCTTTAACGGGAGATCAGAGTTTTTTCATGGTTACGCTTGAACGTTCCTGGAAATCACCAGAGGGCAGTCCCCACCAGAAGCTGTACACGATCTCCTTTTCACTATGAAAAGTGAAAACACGCCGCTCCCTGAATTCATTCACATTTGCAGTATCCCCAAATTGAAATACGAGGTTTTTTTCATCAGATTCTGCCAGGAAATATTCCAGTAACATGTTCGTGTTATTGGAACCTGCTACGAGTTTCAATTTTCCGCCCATCCCTTTTCCAATCAGTGCTATTTCATTATGAAATATTTCACCATTCTCTCCAGTGGCAGTGAAATTGAATCCAATCCCCACGTTCTCAAGCGAACAGCTGATTTTCATAACTCCCAGAAATCTTTCCTTTTCATGGTTGACACCGTAGCCTTTATAATTGCCAGTCAGCCCAAATAGAATGTTATTAACGTTATCCACCCACGGTGTTCATCTGGCCCGCACTATATAACATTTCTCCGGGAATATTTTCCAAATGAGCAATTTCGCTCGTTGAAAGTTACAATGGTATAACCTTACTATGGGGTAAACTTGTAAAATGGGGCGGAAGTATGAAACCTAGCTTGGGTGAAATCCACCGGGAATGTCATGAACATTCAGAATGATTATTCCCGGAGAAGAAGTAAGGCTCAGAAGCGCATCAGGAATCCTCATTAGAAATACAGGAAACTCATGGAAGCCAGAGGGAGACAGCACAACAGGGTGAAGGATACATTGCATAAACTGTCAACATCACTTGTCAATGAAAACCCTGAGACAACTTTCATTGTTGAAGATCTGAGAAACATCAGTAAAACTTCAAAACCTCAGAGCAGGAAACACAGAACATACCTCAACAGATGGCCATATGCAGAATTTCTCAGAATGATGGAGTACAAGTCACCCAATAAAGTGATAAAGGTGAGTCCGGGAGGGACTTCCTCAGAATGTCCCGTATGTGGTGGAAATGTAAAGCACCCAACCTGGAAGATATCCCGATGTAACAAATGTGATCAGGACTACGACAGGGACAGGTTGGCTTCACTAGCTATACCCCTTCGTGGCCTTGATCTTTGCGGAGACCCGTTCCCCGTGAGTGCGGTAACCTCTTTGCCATCCATGATGGATGAATACCTGTATGTCAGAAAGCAACCTGAGCTTTCTGGAGCAGGTCTGACTGAGATGGCATACGTTCCGAACAAAGGTGGTGCATAAGATTGCATAACATTTTGAGAACGGAATGGCAGCCTCCATGTGGAAAGAAGCCATGGAACAGGCGAAAACTGTTCTCGAGAAGAAGTAGCCTCATTTCTTTTCCAATATTAAGCCGAAGCAAAAGTCACTTCCAGCTTGTAAGAATTTCTTCCCGTTTGAATGTAGCCCTGCTTATGAAGAACATCACCAATGCCATTACCAGTAATGCTGCAGATATGATCAGGATGTTCGTGTCGCTAACAAGGGATACGATTCCGAGTTCCCCCAGTACATAAAGTATAAAAAAAGGCACTGCAGTAAGGACCCCCAGCTGATAAGCAGTCTGTGTGCTGTTTACTTTTGCTGACACAAAGACGCTAAAACTTATTGCGTACAGGCAAGCCAGCGGAACGGCAATGAGAACTATAATGCCGAAGCTCTGGTTAGGATAGTAATAGTACCCAAGGGAAGCCGACGAAAAAGCATCTGCCATTATCATGAATATTGCCGTTCCCAGCCAAATGGCAATTATAACAGGTATGAATACGCCAATATACTTTCCAAGCAGGATCTCCTCATCGCTGGTTGGTGTAGCAAGAAGTGGTTCTATGCTCTTCTCCAGCTTTTCCCCCACAATGCTGTAGGAAGAAATGTAGAGGGGGAGCACAACAGACAAAAGAACAAAAAAGTAGGCGAAAGCCCCAAGGAGGTCCACCACAACTGACGACTGTACCCCCTTCTTGATAATGACATATTCAAGGACGGCAGGGAGCCCTATTCCCAGCAACACCGGGATGACTAGCAGTCCTCCCACGAGAGACTTCCTCCTTCTGAGGATCTTCATGTCCTTCCGCGCCAGTGCCCATGATTTCCAAAGTCTCATTTTTGGTCCCTCCTCATGATACTAAGATAAACGTCCTCAAGGGAAACGCCCTCTTCTTTCACAGATTTTATCTGGCCCCCAGCACCTGAAATGGCACCCACCACGTCGGGGGTTTCCCTGTCGGGGTCTTCCATTTCAATATATAGGGTATTGCCCTCCACTGTGACTTTCTTGGGACCCCTGGATTTAACAGCGTTGAGTATGCTGTCGTTCATGGATGCGAGTACGATGACAGTAACCTTTCTAGCAAATGCGTTTTCAAGGTTCTTTGTTGTGTCAACAGCAATGAGTTTCGTCTTCAGTATACCGATCCTGTCACAGATCCTCTGTGCTTCGTCGAGATTATGCGTATTGAGGAATATGGTTCTTCCTTCACCCTTGAGTTTCAGAATCACATCCCTGATAACCTTAGATGCTTCAGGATCAAGATTAGCCGTGGGTTCAT
>JAJZKS010000144.1 GCA_021850835.1 Thermoplasmata archaeon | reverse complement strand
ATCTTTGGCAAGACCCTCTTCCCTTATGAACTTCATCTGCAAGAAGATCCACTGGTGGAAGAAATTCCTGAAACTACCTTTCACGGAATCCGCAATATCCTTGTTTTTCGGATTTGCTGATTTATCCGCTGGCTGGTGATCACTGCTCACTCTGGTTGATTAGTTAGGCATACTTAAACATTAGTAAATGCTAACTAATTTCCTGAGTTCTATGATAGTCACAAAGTGACCTGAAAACAAAAGCCAACACCTATCTGGCAATTTGAATTCAATGCCTTTATTTAGGGACGAGGTCCTTATGACCTATGGACTACAAGATCTTTGGCAAGACGGGAATAAAGGTATCTGAGCTTTGCTTAGGAACCATGACTTTCGGCAGGCATGCTTCTAAGGAAGTTGCCTTCTCCATAATGGACCGGTTTTCAGAAAAGGGTGGTAACTTCATGGATACAGCAAATGTCTATAATTCCGGTGTATCCGAAGAGATTCTTGGAGAATGGCTGAAAGGGCAGCAAAGGGACGATTTTTTCATTGCCACAAAGGTAAGGTTTCCCATGGGCGAGAGCCCGAATGCTGCGGGCCTCACCAGAAAGCATATAATGCAATCCGTAAGAGACAGCCTCAAGAGGCTCGGAACTGATTACATAGATCTCCTGCAGGTACATGCATGGGATCCCCTGACTCCCATTTCCGAGACCTTGAGGACGCTTAACAATGTTGTGGAAAACGGAATGGTCAGATACATTGGCGCTAGCAACTTCAGGGCCTGGCAGCTTGCGCTTTCCATCCATAAAAGCAGGGCTATGGGGCTCGAAGAATTCTCCAGCCTTCAGCCACAATATAATCTCCTGACCAGGGCCACGGAATTTGAACTGATTCCACTTTGCCTGGCAGAAGATATTGCTGTGATTCCGTGGAGTCCACTCAAGGGGGGCCTGCTTTCTGGAAAATATGACAGGACCAAATCTGGCGCCGATGGGGAATCAAGAATATGGGAAAATGTGCGGAAAGGTAGGAACGCGCCATGGGAAGCCAATGAGGATTATGTGTGGAACGTGGTGGAGGCTGTGAAAAGAGTTGCAGCTGAAACAGGCAAGACTCCTTCACAGGTGGCGTTAAACTGGGTTCTCTCCAGGAAGGGGGTTACGTCGCCCATTATTGGGGTCAGAAACATTTCTCAACTGGAAGATAACCTCGGAGCCACCGGTTGGAAGCTATCAAATGAGAACCTGGAAATTCTCAACAGCGCAAGCAAGCTGTTTGTATCTTATCCATATGATGAGGCATCAGAAGAACAGCAGCAGTCTGGTAGAATGCATTAGTGGAACCAGGATCATAGATCAACTTCTATGAATCCATTCTCCTCTTTAATCTTGTATGTTTTCAGGCCAAGCTTGTCCATGGGAGCATTGGGTGCCACAAATGGTGGTGCCACCATCTTTCCTGTATCCAGATCAAATTTTGCGTCGTGGCATACACACCTGACCTTGAGTTCAGATGGTTCAAGGTGGCCCAGTATGCATTTTGCATGGGAACACACACCATTCAACGCATACAACTTGCCGTTAACCTTTGATAGGAATACTACTTCTTCGCCTACTTTAACGCTTGCCCCGCCAGCCTTTTCCAGCGCCTTTAGAGAAATTGTCTTGTGCCAGACCATGCCTTCCTAATGACTCCTGCAAAAAAAACTTTATCAAACAGTATCGGCCTCCATCTGGCTAGCTGATCTGGATGCGACCAGCTGAAGCGGTCACTCCGACCTGGAAGATCGGTTTAGCGGAACTTCTTGGGTAATGAGGTATTAAAATGCTCCCAACGTAGGAAAAAGATTCCAGAACGGTGGGGATGACCTGTTCTAGAAAATGGATTGAAATGGGACTCAACTGCTCCCGATTTTCTTCCTTCTTGACTTTATGTGTAGGTTCATCACAATCTTTATGACTGACCTGCCAACGAGCTGGGCGCTTCCAATGATGAACATAATCACTCCAGCAACCTCATTTCCGTTAGGAAGGAACTCAAAGCTTCCCGCCAGGAAAAGGACTCCCAGAACGAAGTCATTGGCTATCCCCAGCCAGTAGTAGAATTTCATCAGGTGCCCTTCGCGGGAATCCGCCTGCCGTTTCCTCCTGAATGCTTCCATGACAGGTTTCTCCTTGAGCACACGGTTTCTGTTCAGCATGACCCATGGGAGAAAACCCTCTGTCACGAGTTCATATAGCTGCTTCTGGTCAGGATTTGAGGAATCCTTGTCTGAGAAAACATTGGAACCATCTTTCCTCAACCCGGGGTTCCATGGCCTAATGATCTCCATGAGGTTCAGGAACCAGCTCTCCGCTGTCAGGTCCAGAACCTTATCCATCTGGTCCCGGAGGCCTGAAGCCGCTTTCTTTACGAATCCATTCACGGAAGCGCTCTCCAGGAAATGGTCGCTTGTTTCAAGCGCAACATATGGATTGTCCATGAGAGGGAGTGGCACCTGGCTGGCGTCATATAGCAGGAAGTCCACAAGGTCAATGGTAAGCCCGTATTCAGTTGCAACCATGATCAGGAGGTTGGCAAGATCCGGGTTATTACCTATATGTTCAAGAAGCCTGGAGAATGCCTCTTCGCCCCTTTCCTTGGAAACCGACGCATCATAAACGCCGTGCACCAAGAATTCGGCATTCCTGTTTCCCCTATACCCTATGCCCGTTTCCTCTAGCAAGCCCTCTATTGCATCCTCGCCGGCTCCGAGGGCAGTAGAAAGCACCCCTATTACCTTTCCCCACTTGAGCCCAATACTTGAATGCCCGTCATCAATTACCCTGCATAGGTATCTTATCAGTTCACTGTCTTCATCCATTGTCATCTTTTTCCGATTCGGCTTATTTTTCTTCCAGATAGGCATCCGCTGGAAATTATTTGGAGCTTTGCCTTTTCCTGGTGATCAAGGCAAATGCCATTCGGGAAGACAACAATATGGTGAATCTTCCCCATTTGAGAAGAGTATAATTGGTCTTGGCCCGGGCCTGCCTTGCTCACTTTCCGTAGAACCTGAGGAAATTCCTGGGAAGAAGGAGCAAGAATACAAGCGAAGCCATGGAGAATCCGCCAAGGAAAAGCCAGGAATACGTAAAACCATAAATTTCTATGAATCCGAAAAGTGCAGGAACAACTGAACCTATGCCTATCTGAATGGAATTTATGAGCCCTATATTCAGGGCCATATACCTGCTATCCCTGTCCATCAGCGCCACTATGGCATATTCAAGGGAAATAACAATGGTCGCCACCAGGCCCACCGCAATAAGAATGAACCACAGGCCAAGATATGTAATGAAAGGTATGGCCATCACAAGCAGCCCTATTATAATGACCAAAATTGCCGCCAGCCTTAGGGGGTTGGATCGCCTGAAAGTTCCTGCAAGAACCCCTCCTACGATACCTGCTATTGGTATTATTCCTCCCATAAGCCCGGCAATATTTGGGTTGATGTTTATGAGGGAACCATATGATTTGAAATATTCAGGCAGGGTGTAATTAAGGGACCAGAGCCCAACGAGCCCAATGCCGAGGAACCAGGTCCGCCTGTCAAGCAGCCTTGCCCTTATATTCTTGCTGTCAAAGCCCCCATATATCGCACCCCTCTTTATGGCCAGCTGCATGAATATGGCAGAAGCAAGTACAACTATGCCAGATACGAGAAAATCCATTCTCCAGCCGAATATGGGTATCAATGGTGTGAAAGCTATTATTCCGGCCCCTGCTCCTATGTTGAAGGATGCATTGTAATAGCCAATCATCCCGGCTATCTTTTCCGGCGCAATCTCATTGAGAATCGCAATGGCAGTGCTGAAATAAAAGGCAGCTCCAACTCCTACGAAAAACCTCAGGGAAACCAGTTCGAAGAAATTTGCAGAATATGCAGATAATATAGCTGCTGCAGCCATGAGGTATAGGCCAATGAGGGCGGTCCTCCTGGCCCCAATCCTGGAGGAGACTATGCCTGCGGGGAGCTGGAAAATTCCCGCCCCAAGAAGAAATGAAGATAGTGCAAGCCCAGTGTAAGAAAATGGAACATTGAACGACTGGCTGATTGGAAGCAGAGCTGGAGAAATGTTATACCAATTGAGCGCATAGAACAGCCTTGAAACCATGACCGATGATATCCCTATGCTGTTCCCGCGAGGCATTATCTTACCCTAATGCCAACACACTATTTAGGCAAAATGTTCAGAAACTGGGGAAATCAAAAAGAATTTAAATTGACAAACTATGGTTAGGCAATGTCAGTTACAAAGGAAGATGTCCTTGGATGGCTGGGTGGCAAGGATGAATCATCCGGCAACCTGGTAGACATCCCGTGGCAGATCAAGAAATATGAGAACAACCTAGTCCTCGAAAACGAGAAGGTGCCATTTTCCATCTACCTCGTCTTTGAACAGGGCTTTGTAAGGATATTCCTGAAGACCGGGATAGAAACTGCTGTGCTGGAAAATCAGGAAAGGCTTGGGGTTTACCGTGTACTTCTCCTCCTCAATAGGCAACTCGACCTAGTTAAATTCATGCTCGATGGCATGCAGGAGGAGGTTATCACAAGAGTTGACCTTGAACTGGATTCCCTATCCAAGGCAGAAATGAATGATGGCATGAGCATGCTGCTCTCCTCGCTTTACATAATGGTAAAGAGCCTAAAGCTAGAGGACCAGTTCCAGCAGGGGATAACCCAGCGGATGCTCATGATGGTTCAGGACATGATCAAGGCAGGAAAGGGCAAGGACGAAATTATGAAATACCTGGTTGAGAAGATAGGGCTTTCAAAAGAAGAATCCCAGAACATTGTTACCCAACTGGCGGGCAGCATTGAGGGAAAACAGAATAGCGGAATGTATGCATGATGAATGGTGAAGAATTTCCACAGATTTCAACATTAGAGCCAGGGAAACAGAACATTAGCCTTAAGGCCAAGATCGTTTCCCTTCAACAGCGCAAGATCAAGAACGAGAAAGGTGAAACCGTGTATTTCTACGGAATACTAGGTGACCGCTCAGGGACAATTTCCTTTACAGCATGGGCTTTCCCTGCAACTATCCAGGCCGGAGATGTTGTGAGATCGGAA
>JAJZKS010000143.1 GCA_021850835.1 Thermoplasmata archaeon | reverse complement strand
CCACGAGGATCCTTTTGCCCTTCCCGTACAGGCTTTCCACAGTCTCCGCAACTCTGGAGCCTGCATTTGCCATGAGGCTGTAAAGGTCCCCGTAGAAGAACTCGTAATTCTTGTCAGCCCTCTTCACATCAAGGAAAGATAGAGACATGCCCAATCTAGGATAACATGGCGGGCTATTTTATTAGCTTTCCAGTAGCGATTTTCCACATAAAGAGGTCAAGTATCCCTGGTTGAAGCCCCATATCGTCTGCCATCTGTAGAATAACCTGCTCTGTAGCCAGATAATTCTTCCTTGAAGCAACCTTGATATTAAGATCCGGCTTCTGGGAAAGAAGCATCCTCAAAATATGTTTATCAAGGATGGCGAAGCTGAACACACCCACATTCCTCAGGAAATGGGAAGCTTCCTTGTAACCGATACCCTTGATGTTTTCTATGAGGTATTCCCTGCTGCTGAATGGATCATCCGAATTTATGAGTGCAGGAAGTTCGTCAATTATCCACCTCGATTGCACTATAAACTCGCTTCTCAGGTTGTAGAACCTGTACTTTGCGTTCCTGAGGGCATTTCTCAGTTCAGCCTGGTCCAGATTTATGAAACCATCAGTTCCAATGGCCTGTTGGGTCCTCACACCCATCTCCGCAGAAGTGTTTGCTGTGAGGAGGCAGAAGCACAGTTCTCCGAAAATACTCTCCTTGGTTGCAGACTTGAAGGCCATGAATTCATCTGCCCTCCTGTTAACGTCCTGTGCAAAAGGAGAGGAAACCAGCTGTCTGACCCTTTCAAGAATTGACTCCTGCTGCTTATTGGTTTCATTTACCGGTGAGAGGGACTCCATTCATCAGATTATATTGATTGCGATTAAAACGTTTCTTTGCAAAAGTTCACATCCTATTAATATGGAAGGAAAATACTCATGGAGCAGGAAATTCACAATGTCTGGTATTCCGGAAACCAAGGCTCGCGAACATCACCACGATGAAACTGGGCCAGGTTCTGGCAGGGCTCTCTTGCTTTATGTTCCCATAGCTCTTGCAACAGCATCTGGTATTGCTGCATCCATATTAATAGGCAGAACTTCGGTGATTCTTGCAGGGCTCGCCATAGTTGCATATGTCCTTGGCCTGAGGCACGGGGTCGACGCAGACCATATTGCAGCAATAGACAATACTGTCAGGAAGCTTATGCAGGAGGGAAAAAATACTGTGTCTGTTGGAACATGGTTTTCCCTCGGGCATTCGACTGTGGTTGTTACCCTCATAGTGGCACTGATTTTCTTCACAAGGACAGTAGCCGGTGGAATACCAGCCCTGCAGGCAAATGGGGCCATAATTGGTACGGCAGTATCAGGAGCCTTTCTCTGGATTATCGGGCTGATGAATGTGGTCATAGCTCTTGGAATCTATAGAATTTACAGAAACCTCCGCGAAGGAAACGGGGAAACACTGGACATTGAAGATTTGCTTTCAAGAAGGGGCTTATTAAACAGGTACTTCCATCCCCTGTTCCGGGTTGTGAACAAGCCATGGCAGATTTACCCCATCGGGGTGCTTTTTGGTCTGGGTTTTGACACAGCCAGCGAGGTCGCCCTCATTGCCATCAGTGTTGGTGCGGATGTGTCAGGAGCTGTTCCCCTCTGGATGATACTTGTGCTGCCATTCATGTTCACCTGCGGCATGGTTCTTGTGGACACCACTGATGGAATTGCCATGAGAAAGGCATATGGTTGGGCATTTCAACGGCCAATCAGGAAAATATACTACAACCTTACATTGACAGTGATATCGGTCATGGTCGCCCTTGCAATTGGTTCAGTGGAGGTACTTCAGGTGTTCTCAATGGAACTCAGGCCTTCTGGTGCATTCTGGACCTGGGTTCTTGGTCTGAACTTTTCTGAGATAGGTTATTTTATAGTGGCCATTTTTACCCTGACATGGCTGTTCTCCATGGCATATTACAAATACATGAAAATTGAAGAAATTTTTCCAGAACCAGGAGAAAATGAGGATTCCCCTCTCGATTAGAGGAATCATTCCTGCGATGAAAGACCATTTTGCTCATTCTGGGTGTTTCCCTCGTGCAATGAAAATAACCTTACCTATTATTGATTTTCTGGATATGGCCCCGAATGTGTTGCTATCAGTGCTCCTCATCCTGTTGTCCCCTTCCATAAAAAATTTGGTGCCGTCATCTGATTTTTCAAGGCTGCGAACGCGTTTTATGAGAACCATGCCATCAACGGGGCTGCGGAAAACGAGGACATCCCCTGCGCCGATACTGAAAAAAAATTTGGTTGAAACAGCATAGTCCCCATCCTTAGCATAGGGTACCATGCTGTTTCCGCTGATCTTTACGACTTTAATGGGGGTCCACAATTCAAAGCTGCGGGTAAACTACTTCTTCGTGTGGATCGTAAGGTGCTTTCGCCCTCTTTGTCTTGACGCCCTTTATTTCCCAGAATATCTCTGAGAATTTGTTTACTTCATTAAGGAGCTTCATAGCAGCATCCCTGTCTGGTTCCTGCTTTGATTTTCCGCCGAACTTCATGATGTTGAACACTATCTCATGCAGGTCAGGGTGAGCTTTTACATGCTCAGGCTTGATGAAATCTCCCCAGATGATCCTTATCTCGTGCTTGCAAAGCTCAGCGTGTTTTTCCTTGACTTCCACTGCCCTGGCCATGTCATGCACGTAATCCAGAAGTTCGTTGGGGTTCTCCGGCTTCGGCTTGGGGATAGCGTTCATGAGGTCTACCATTCTTACCACAGTCAATGCAGAAAGCTGGGCCAGATGTGGATCATAAATTCCGCATGGGTAATCGCAGTGCGCGTATGCTGTATCATACTTGTCTTCCATTGCTCCAAGGAGTTTTGCTAAAGTGTTGTTTTCTTTCACGATTTCACCTAAATTATAATGATTTCAGACATTAAAAAATTTGCTAGGAAAAAGGGATTCAAGTAAATGCAATGAAATTGGTTGGCCTGATGGAACATTCTGAAACTGAAGCCACTAACTCTAATGTATCTGAGCAGAATCAAATGAATCCAGGGCAATGTTTCTTTTCAAGCCTTCCTTGATTCTACCGGTGCTGAACCTTATCCTTGAGATCCAGTCCTCTAGCGTTTCGTCGTCCAGAGTGCGGGTTCGGACGATCTCCCTTGAACAGCTGGAGCAATACATCCCGCCATATATCAGGGTTCCACAGATTATGCAGTGATGTTTGGCAGCCATGCAACTTGAGAGGTCTGGTTCCTTAAAACATTTTTCTGAACTGTACCAATTGTACAATAAGCTTTAAAAACAGTATTATTCGTGTTTTTATAGGGGGTTATTAAAAGGCTCACCATGCCCTTTTTTAATCCACACTAAATAAATTATTCAGTCGTCGCGGTACATGGTATCGGCATCAGAACCACCCATGAAGAAGAGCGACATTTCCGAGTAAATATCCTCAAATCCTGCAAAATCTTTGGAGGAAACTGATAAAATCTTGCTGATCATCCTGCTCTCCTGAAAGGCGTTTAGCACCGATGAGAAGTAATCCTTGACCATCTCTTGCTTCTCGTCCATGAAGGCATCATACAGCTGGCCCGGAGATTCCTCCCAGCTCTTTATGTTCTTCAGGTCTTCGTCCGTGATGAGATCCGTTTTGTTAAGAACGAAGAGCATGGGTTTGAAGAACCTGGACATAACTGAACCGTAGAGCATCTTCTGCGATATGAACCCTGAGGGGGATGATGAAAGGACTGCGTCAGTTACAAAAGCCACCATGGCCTTGCCTTGTGAAAGTTTGTCCACAAGTAGGGGGCTTCCCGGCCTGAAGCTGAAGAGCTCAATTTGCCCTGGAGTGTCGAATATGACATAGTAGTCATCAAATTCCTTCAGGGCATTTTCTATGAATTCTGTGTTCTCCAGTATTAGATCAGCCCCCACTATCTGGGCACCATTGGGCCCGAGGTTGAATTCAGACATGATCTGGCTCAGTGAGATTACCTCCCTGATGTCTATATCTGGTTCATATGGCGTAAACTCAGAGCCGGGGTCAAGGTTGACGATTGCGGCATTGTAGTCATTGGAAACAAGCCAATCCTTTAGCGCTCCGCAGAATGTAGATTTGCCTGTGCCCGCAGGGCCGGTTACAAAAAGGCTTCCTATCAAATTTCTTCCTCCATGAATCTTGCCAGTGAGTTGTCAGGCTTATCCTCTTCAAGGTTAAAAGTACCCCGTATAGTTCTCACAAGGTTGTCAATCCTTATGTCAAGTGACCATGGGAGGTCGAAATCTTCTGAAATCTTGATGGTCTCAGCCATGTACTTTATGATGCTGCCCTTGTGGATCGTCAGGGATATGCTGTGGTTCCCGCACCTGTGGCATTTCCCGGAAAGCGGGACCCTTCTGTATTTTGTATTGCACTTTGTGCACCTGAATTCCTGGGAGAAGAAACTCCTGAAGTTGCCGTACATATCCGGAAGGAAATGAGAATTCAGGACCCTTGTGGCAACATCATCCTCATCCACTGCGCGGATCCTCCTTGCAAGCGATAGCTGTCTTTCGATCTTCTCCTCCATGGAATCTATTGATTTGTAGGAGCATACCCTGACGCCACTGCTTATGTCCTTTGTCTCTGTGCTGTATCCCGAATTCAGGATAGTGCCTGTCTTCTTCAGCCTGACGCCCATGGTCATCATCATTTCCTCAACCTCAGACGGAGATTTGCCCTGGTTGGCTGCTTCATAGAATTCCAGAGGATATTCAGAAAGTGTGTCCACGTTCATTGCCTCCTTGTCTACCTCATCAGGGTTAAGCTGAACCGTAAGAACCAGGGGGGCATCCATAAGGCCTCCTCTTGTGGATGGAAGGTATTCCTTAGAGAAATTTATAAGCCCGTCAAGCAGTAGCATGATGGAATCTTCATCGCCGTCGCAGTTTCTCCTCTTTGCGGCATGGAAAAACGGGTGCGCATAACAGCCGCTTACATCTGCAAACCCGATTATCCTTCCAAGTATGCCACCGGAAGTGTGCGGGGCAAGCCCAATCACAAGCTGCCCAATGATGTCCTCCCTTTCCCTGCACATGTAGAAGGGCGGATGGTTGTAATACCTCACAAGAAGGTCATCAATGAACTGGGAGACCTTGATTATGTAATCTGCTGATTCGTAAGGAATTATGATGTCCTGCGG
>JAJZKS010000142.1 GCA_021850835.1 Thermoplasmata archaeon | reverse complement strand
TGGGTATGTACATGCAGGGCAAGATCAACGACAGGACCTTCATCAGGGACATAATGGATTACAGGGTGAACGAAGCGGTGAAGACGGGCTATTATATCATCGGCGAGGAGGTATTCAAGACTCCGGAGGAACTTGCCGGTAAATATCCTTTCAAGTATGTTCCCGACAGCAAGATCATAGAGATACTCCATGCAACAAGCAGGGGATTCCAGATGGATGCCTTTTCCGAGAGGAAGGTGCTGGAGGCAGTTTGGCCATCGCATGGCCGGGAAATCCTGAAAGAACTGTTTCCTGATGTGGATGAGGCCGTAATAGCATCATCACATGGGTCTCCTGTGGATCAGATTGAATCCATCCAGAACGCCTCCAGGGGGATGGATATCAGGAATTCCGTGGAGGTGTCCGGATGGTCTCCTGACTCCCAGTTTCTTGTGGACGTTCTGATGGATTATTTTGCGCATGGACGTGAGAAATCCATAAGAAATGCAGAAAAGAACCTTGGCAGTTCAAACGTCAGGAAATCACTTTTCTATGCGTTCCTGGACTGCATCGGGGAAAGCAGGAACAGGGAGTGGCAGTTCACGGATACGGAAAAGGATCTTGCATGGAAGATCAGGGATCACGTGTGCAGCATAATCAAACGGGGACCGGATGCACTTCCAGAGGAGCTGGAGAATATAAAAATATTTGTGAGGTGATGCAGCTGGGCCGTCATTTTGTGTCAAGGAAAGAGGCAAGGGATGTGCACGATACACTCATGGGAATGGGCATAGATCTTCCGCCAGATGGAATAGAGATTGACCAGAGGAAGGGCGAGAAATGCTACTTCGGTTCCGGGAAGCCATATCTGTACGTTGGCGAAAGCACGGTACCCACTCTGTTCCTCATAAACGACTTCCACCCCTCAAGGGGCAACGTAACAGTGGACGATGGAGCCGTGCCTCATATTATCAACGGATCCAATGTCTTTGCCCAGGGCATAACCGAGATGGATCCTGCAATCAAGAAAGGGGATATGGTCTTTATCCGGAACAGGAATAACCAGTACATTGCAGTTGGGGTTGCAGACAGGGATGCTTCAGATATCATGGAGAACAAGAAGGGGCAGGTGATCACCCTCATGCACTTCCCCGGGGATAAGATACTGAAGAAATTCTATTCCTGATACATCAATATTTGAACTTATCTGCATCTGTCTGATTATAAAGATTATATGCATATCATGTATTAAGATTCATGGCAGAACTTCTTAAAATTGGTGAAAAGGCACCGGACTTTGAATCCGTGGATCAGGACGGCAGGCCAGTGAAGCTTAGAGATTTCATTGGAAAGCCTGTAATTGTGTATTTCTACCCTGCAGATGACACACCGGGATGCACTGCGGAAGCATGCAGCTTCAGGGACAACATCACTGCATATGAGCAGGCTGGTGTGAAGGTTCTCGGCGTAAGCGTAAACACCCAGAATTCACACAGGAAATTCGCTGATAAATACAACCTTAACTTCACTCTTGTGGTGGACAACAGCAAGAAGATAGCATCGGATTACAGGGTGCTGGGGACAAGGAGCGCCTCAAGGGTGACATACATCGTGGGACCGGATGGGAAAATAGCCTACGTATATCCCAGGGTCTCTCCAAAGGATCATGCCCCTGAAGTGATGCAGAAGCTCAGGGAGCTGAAACTGGTTAACTGACTGGTTTCAGTTATACCAGGATAATTCCGGATTTTATTGGCGAGAGTTCCCGGACTTTCAGGAAACAGGTAATAAAAAGTTTAAAGTGTTTGTTAGCCATGTGGTGAAACTCATAGGTGAATACATTTGGCACAATCAGTCAGTACCATGGTTGAAGGAGGAAAAGCCTCAACGGGCCCACCCCTCGGCCCAGCACTTGGTCCTCTTGGACTCAATCTGGGACAGATAGTAAAAGAAATTAACGAGAAGACAAAGGACTTTCAGGGAATGCAGGTTCCAGTCACACTTGTGGTTATCGATGCGGCCACCAAGAAGTACGAAATAAAGGTTGGAATTCCTCCCACGTCCGCCCTCATAAAGAAGGAGATAGGAATCGAGACAGGGGCAGCCAAGAGAAAGGAGGCAGTGGCAGGAAATGCAACCATTGAGCAGATAAAGAAGGTTGCCCGCATGAAGATGGACAGCATGATGGCAAACAGCCTGACGGCTGCAGTCCTCGAGGTAATTGGAACATGCGTCTCGCTTGGCATCACAATAGACGGCAAGGATCCAAAAGAGGCGCAAATGCTTATAAAGAAAGGTGAAATCAAGATTTAACTGTAGGAGAGATTTTATCTCGCAGGCACTACAGAGGTGAAAATATTGGCATCTAAGAAAGAATTGCTCGCACAGATTGAAGAGGTCAAGAAAGCTTCCCCGGAGAGGAAGTTCCCGGAAAGCATTGAACTTGCCATAAACATAAAGGAAGTAGATCTCACAAATCCCAAGAGCAGAATTAACGAGGAAATAGCTCTTCCAAAAGGGAGAGGGAAGGATCTCAGGGTCGCTGTGTTCGGTACTGAGGACATGAAAAGCAAGGCAAAGAACTCAGCAGATTTTATTTATGGCCCAGAGGATCTGTCAAAATTTGCAGACGATAAGAAAGCATTCAAGAAACTGGCAAACAGGATTGACTTTTTCATTGCCGAAGCAACGCTCATGGCAAACATTGGTAAGACACTGGGTCAGGTTCTTGGTCCCAGAGGTAAGATTCCCAGGCCTCTGCCGCCAGGCCAGGATCCAACGCCGCTCATCGCCAGCCTTAAGAGGACAGTAAGGGCCAGAAGCAGGGACAGAAGGACCTTTCATGTTCCCATTGGCACCAAACTCATGAGCAACGAGGATATTGCTGAGAATCTCAGTGCGGTAATCAAGAGGATTGTGAGCAAGCTTGAGAAGGGATACGGGAACATAGATTCAGTCTTCCTCAAGACCACCATGGGCAAACCCGTAAAGTTGAATCTGGAGGTTATAGAATGAGGCATCCAGCTCAGTGGAAAGTTGAAACTGTAAATTCTCTTGTTGAGGACCTGAGCAGCAGTCCCGTAACTGCCCTTGTTAGCATAAAGGGAATAAGAAACGCGCAGCTGCAGAAGATTAGAAAAGAACTCAAGGGAGACGCAAAGATACGCGTAGTAAGGAAGAGGCTGCTCTTAAAGGCCCTTGCTGACATAAAGAAGGAGAGAATAGCTGAACTTGGGAAACTCGCCTCCGGGCAGATTGCCGTTGTTACAACGGGAGAAACCCCCTCAAAGCTGTATTCCATCCTTGAGAGCAAGAAACAGAAGGCCGCAGCTAGAGGCGGGGAAATAGCTGATCATGATATCATCATTCCCGAAATGGCCACAAATTTCCCTCCAGGGCCCATGATAAGTGAGTTCCAGAAGGCAGGGTTACAGACGGCCATAGACAAGGGAAAGATTGTCATCAAGAAGGAGACACTCTACGTAAAGAGCGGTGAGGTCATTCCAAAGGATAAGGCAAAGATCCTCGAAAAGCTGGAAATATTGCCTGTTACTGTGGGTCTGGACGTAATAGGGGCCTACAGTGATGGAATAATATTCAACAGGGAGGCAATATCCATCACCCAGGAGATGGTACTGGGCCAGATGATCACCGCGTTCTCGCAGGCCAGAAATATAGCACTCGATGCCATGTTCCTGGTGAAGGAGATCGTGCCTGACCTGATCGTAAAGGCAAGGATCGCTGCCGAGGCTCTGGCTCTTGACACCGGTACTGTGGACGAAAGCAATGTACAGTTATTTATATTGAAAGCGATTAGGGAAGCCACAGCACTGAACAGAGCAATGTCAGGAGAAGCCGAGGAAAAGGGTTCAGCCCACGAGGCTGCGCCGGAAGCACCCAAGGAAGAAAGCAAGGAAGACGATGAAGATAAGGCCTCAGAAGGCCTTAGCGCGCTATTTGGATAAGGAGGTATAGAAAATGGAATATATATATGGAGCACTGCTGCTTCACTCAGCAGGGAAAGAAGTGGATGAGGAAAACCTCAAGAAGGTACTTACAGAGGCAGGGGTCAAGGCAGATGATGCAAGGCTGAAGTCACTGGTGTCAAGCCTGAAAGAGGTCAAGATCGACGAGGTGCTAAAGAATGCAGCCAGCATGGCTGTTGCCGCACCAGCCCACGCTGCAGAAGCACCTAAGAAGGCAGAGTCCAAGAAGGAAGAAAAGAAAGAAGAGAAGAAGGAAGAAGCATCCGAAGAGGACGCTCTTGCAGGTCTCAGCTCACTTTTCGGATAAGGGCACTGAATGGATTACTACAGCTATTTTTGGGGCATGTTAAAATATTACATCCCCGCAATTTTATTAATAATTTCAATATTCATTGAGCCAAGCATACTGCTGCTCATAATAGCCATAGTCTGGATCACAATCTCGATTTTCATGGGAATTCTCCTGGCAGATGAAGGCCAGAAGAAGAAATCCTATTCCTGACGCAAGTGACATCCTCCCCCAGCTAACGCAGGGGGCTTCCCGTTTCAGCGACCGGAGTTACCATTGCTGACAGAGCTCCAGTCTCCACGGGCGTGAATTCGGGAGTGCCCCTCCCTACCTTTATCAGTCCCATATTGCGAATGTTTATTGCGGCGTCCATGTCCCGATCGATGATCAGGCCGCATGAGCTGCAGTGGTATATGCGGTCCGATAGTTTCAGGTCCTCCCTGACGTTTCCGCACCTTGAACATTTTCTTGACGTATCCCTGGGATTGGCCAGTATTACAACCGTACCGGCACTTTCAGCCTTGTACGCTGTATACTGGACGATCTTGTTCCATGATGCATCCTCTATGCTCTTGGCAAGGTGATGGTTCCTCATCATTCCCCCAATGTTCAGATCCTCGAAAACAATGAGATCATGGTTTTCCACAAGGTTTCCGGAAAGTTTGTGTGAGAAGTCATCCCTCTGCCTCTCTATCTTCCTGTGAATCTTTGCCACCCTTGTTTTTGCTTTCTTTCTTTTCCCCGATCCCTTCTTCTTTGCTGATAGCTTTTTCTATGCCCTCTTCAGTTTCTTCTCCGATTTTCTCAGGAACTCCGGAGGCTCTATCTGTATCCCGTCACTTGTTGTGATGAGTGATTTCAGTCCGAGATCAATGCCAACTGGGCTGACAGGTTCGAGTGCAGTGTTCCATGTTCCAGTTGATTCGTTCTCATCATGTTTCCTATCCGTTTGAACAGTGAAGGCGATGAACCAGTCTCCTACAGAATCACGTTTTATAGATAGCGTCTT
>JAJZKS010000141.1 GCA_021850835.1 Thermoplasmata archaeon | reverse complement strand
CGGGCAGTATGGGCTTGAGATTCCACCTGTTGCCCTTGTCACAACTGAGGGGTTCAGGGACGTTATTGAGATCGGGAGGCAGAACAGGCCCAGGCTTTACGACCTGTTTTTCAGGCGTCCCAGGGCCATTGTGCCAAGGAATCTGAGGTTTGAAGCCAGGGAGAGGACAGGGCCGGATGGAAAGGTAAATGTACCACTTGAGAAGGGACAGCTTGAGAGGGTGGCCGGACAGATACTGGAGGCGTCCTGCCAAACTGCTGCGGTGGCTTTCATTAATTCATACCTGAACCCGGAAAATGAGAGGGAAGCCGGAGAATTCCTCTCAAAGAAACTGGATTATGTTTCAGTGTCATCCAGCGTTGCCCCGGAGCAGCGAGAGTATGAAAGGACTTCCACAGCAGTTGTAAATGCGGCCCTTATGCCCATTGTTTCCAGGTATGTGAAAAGGCTCGAGAGTTCCATGGGCAGCATGGGCTCACCTATGTTGAGCATAATGGCCAGTTCAGGGGGCCTTGTATCAACAGATGAAGTTTATTCCCGACCGGTACAGATTGTTGAATCAGGACCTGCTGCCGGTGTGATTGCGTCATCTGAAATTGCCAGGCTGCTGGGCCTGGGTAATGTAATCAGCTTTGACATGGGAGGCACGACAGCCAAGGCAGGGACAATAGTTGGTGGCGAGGTAGTGATTACTGGCGAATATGAGGTCGGCGGCGAATCACACCATGGCAGGATGGCCAAAGGGTCAGGCTACCCGGTGAGGTTTCCCTTCGTTGACCTTGCAGAAGTGTCGGCTGGCGGTGGAACAATAATCTGGAAGGACCAGGCCGGCGGACTCAGGATTGGCCCTGTAAGCTCAGGTGCCGAACCCGGGCCAATATGTTATGGTAAGGGGGGTACTGAGCCCACAATAACAGATGCAAACCTTGTTCTTGGCATAATAGGAAAAGAACTCCTTGGGGGCGAAATGACTTTGGATGTTGAAGGGGCAAGAAATGGCCTTGGCAAACTGGGGGATCCTGTTGAAATTGCGGAGGCAGCCCTGAGCCTTGCGGACATGGAGATGGCGAGGGCCATCAGGATAGTGACAGTTGAGCGCGGGCTGGATCCGTCTGAATTCGCCATGGTTGCATATGGCGGCGCAGGCCCTCAACATGCAGCAAGAATTGCTGATGAGCTTGGCATTAGGAATGTAATAATTCCGCCAAAACCAGGACTGTTCAGTGCACTTGGGCTACTTTATTCGGACTGGCGTTTTGAGGCAAGGGCATCTTTCCCAAAGGATACTGAAGAGGCATTCGGGAAACTTGAGGACGACCTGTCTGATAAACATAGAGGGGCGGAGTTCCTGAGATATGCGGACTGCAGGTACAGGGGACAGGGATCAGAGCTAACGGTTGCAGTTTCGCGGGGAACCAGGATGGAAATAGAGGATGCATTTGTGAAAATGCACCAGTCAACTTTCGGTTTCATCCTTGACCGCGAAGTTGAGGTTGTTACTATCAGGGCCTTTGCAGTGATTAGGAGGGACAAGCCTGACATTTCAATAACCGCAGGAATGCCTTCTGCACCATACAGGAGAACAGCGGTACTGGATGGCAGGCAGATTCAGATGGAGGTGCATTCAAGGGCCGGAATGGCTCCCGGCAGGCCTGTCATGGGACCATGCGCCATTGAGGATTATGATTCAACGGCATTCGTGCCTGAGGGATGGATAGGAGAGGCAGGAATGATAGGGGAGCTTCTCCTGAGGAGGGCAGATTAAATGCAGCTTAAGTGGGAACTGGTCGGCAAGGCAACTGAATTCGTTGCAGAGGAAATGGGAGTTGCACTGAAGAGATCTGCAATCTCCCCAAACATAAGGGAGAGGATGGACCACAGCTGTGCAGTGCTGGACCCTGAGGGGAGGATAGTGGCGCAGGCAGAGCATATCCCTGTGCACCTTGGCTCATTCAAGATCTGCGCAGACAACATAATGCGCTGGATGAAAACCAGAGGGCTTTCCCTCGGTGAAGGAGACATGGTAATCCTTAATGACCCTTACATATCCGGCACCCACCTTAACGATGTAACGGTGATCGCCCCTGTCTATTATGGAGGGCAACTATTTGCCTATGTAATCAACAAAGCACACAATGTGGATGTTGGAGGGCCTGTTCCAGGGAGCCTGAATCCCGAGTCAAGGAAGCTCCACGACGAGGGGTTCATAATCCCTCCTGTAAAGATCATGAAAAATGGGTCGGTGGACAATGAAATTTTCTCCATCATAATGGAGAACTTCAAGGATCCTAAAACAACTGAAGGTGATATCAATGCCCAACTGGCTGCGAACAGGATGGGCATTGCCCGGATTATTGCGCTTTGTGACAGGTTTGGGCCAGAGGAGGTACATGAAAGCTGGGAAATGGCCCTGGAACATTCCAGGGAACTGGCTCTCTCTGAAATAAAGAAATGGAAGCATGGAGAATACGATGCAGAGGATTTTCTCGAGGTAAAAGGGGAGAAGATTCCAATAAGGCTGAAGCTCTCCGTGGAGAATGACAGGATCATTGCTGATTTTTCCGGAACAAGCAGCCAGGTCAGGGCACCAGTAAATGCAGTTCCCGGCGTAACCTTTTCTGCGACTGCTTTCGCCGTAAGGAGCGTGATGAAATTAGATATCCCTACAAATGATGGTTTCTACAGGACAATTGAATTAAGGATGCCTGAGGGGATTCTTCTCAACCCTGGCAAACCTTACCCTGTATCCGCAGGGAATGTGGAAACAACTCAGCGTGTTGCTGACCTTGTGCTCCTCGCACTGGGGAAGGCCATGAAAGGATCAGTCCCTGCCGCTGCATCAGGCACAATGATGAATGTCATGATGGGTGGAGTGCGTGAGGACGGCTCCTACTGGGCCTATTACGAGACAATTGGAGGAGGTAACGGAGCCCGCCCCGACGGGGACGGGATCTCAGGAGTGCACTCAAACATGACGAATACCCTCAACACCCCGGTTGAGGTTGCAGAAATGGAATACCCTCTCATATTCACCGCCAACAGGATAAGGGAAGCCAGCGGCGGAAATGGGAAATATAGGGGCGGAGACGGAATTGTCAGGGCATTCAGGGTGACTGTTCCTTCCACCATCTCAGTGATTGGCGAAAGGTTCATGGTTCCCCCTTGGGGGTTGGAAGGAGGGTATCCCGGAGCAACGTCGAGGGTCACAATCATCAGGAAGGGAAAAAGAGAAGTGATGCCGGGAAAATTCACAACAGATATTGAAGCGGGTGATGAGGTGATCATCGAAACGCCGGGTGGTGGTGGCTATGGGACACCAGAATAACAATAATCAAGAGTTGTGCCTTCACTTGGCACACGAATACCAACCCTAACCTTCCAATTTTACAGTTATAACTGTACCCTTTGCGTAAATTGCCTTGTTTCCAGTTTACTTCAGAACTGGCATTCGGCCATCGTGGTTGCTGATCTCTGCCCTGATCCTGACTGCAACCTCCTCAAGCTCGTCCCCCTTAACCGTTCTCCTGCTCCATTCCAGGCGCCTGTCGCAGACTCTTGGTATTATGTGGAGGTGGTAGTGGAAGACACGCTGGTTTGCACATGCACCGTTGTTCTGGCCAATGTTTACTGCCTCAGCATCAACAGCCCTTATTATTGCCGGGGAAAGCATCTTGGCAATCCTGTGCACCTCGAGGTATGACCACTCGTCAATGTCCAGTATGTTCACATAATGCTCCTTTGGCACAACCAGGATATGGCCTGCCTCTACCGGAGCAATGTCCATGAATGCCATGACGTTGTTGTTTTCGTAAACGATTGAGGCCTTGTGATCCCTGATCACGTCCCTGCAGAACACGCATTGCTCCGAGTACATCGATAGATGAAAGAAGCAATGGAGATAAACATTATTCAGTGCGGTAATTGCATTGGCTTTTTGGCCCAAAAGTCCGCTGTGCCAAGCAAAGCAAGAACTGAAGTTTCATATCCAATCCAGGTTGTCATAATATATATGCTCTTACCGATACTATACCCATCTTTGATTTAAAGCCCCGTGGGGTGCCTGCAAAAATGCAGCCGATAACAAAAAATATGGTTGAGAATAAAATTATTTGATATGGTAAAAATAAAAATGAGCCACCATTGTATCTTCATGTTTCTAGATATGTTTACTTCGCAGGCGTCAGTGAGAAATATTGCAGCAGAATGCACAGAAAATCCAAGCCATGGTGAGGTCCCAATAGGGTTTCCCAATAGGCAGTGGAAAAAAAGCGGAAAATTTCGCCAAACTCAAATATTGAAGTGTGATGTGGAACCATGCCATCTGGAACCATAAAGGTGAACAAGCCACCACCTCAGCCCATTATCGGCCCACCGCCAAAATCCACCAAATACAAGGGCGTAAAGCATACCATAATGGTCATGAGCGGAAAGGGAGGCGTTGGCAAATCAACTGTTTCCGTTAACCTTTCAGTAACACTTGCAAAGAAATACAAGGTAGGCCTCATTGATGCCGATATCAACGGCCCTGATGACCCCAAGATGCTTGGGGTGTCTGATGCAGAGATCACAGCAAAGGACAACCAGATCATCCCGGTGAGCTCAAAGTACGGTGTAGATGTCATATCTATGGCCTTCCTGCTCCCGACGGAAGACACTGCGGTTATCTGGAGAGGTGCCCTGAGGCACAAGGCTATCCAGCAGTTCCTTGAGGAAGTAGCATGGGGAGAAAGGGATTTCATAATTCTCGACATGCCCCCTGGTACAGGAGACGAGGGGCTTACAGTGGCCCAGCTGGTTCCTGAGGTCGAAGGGGTAATCATTGTCGTTACGCCCCAGGATGTTGCCCTTCTTGACGCAAAGAAAGCCATCAACTTTGCAAAACAGATGGAAATCCCAGTTCTTGGCATAGTTGAAAACATGAGCGGATTTGTATGTCCGCACTGCGGCGAGACCGTGGACATATTCAAAAGAGGCGGTGGCGAGGAAGCGGCCAAGAAATATGGCGTGCCATTCCTTGGAAGGATCCCGCTCATACCTGAGGTCGTGGCCAATTCTGACGATGGAATCCCATCCGCTTCATCCAACGAAATTGTTGCCAAGGCCTTTGACGGAATAACCGAAAAATTGATTGAAGCCATTGGCAAGAAGAAAAAGTAAGTGGTCAGCCACTTATTATACCATTTTTTAGGCTGCAACCCGCATAATTCTCCCCCTCAATCACAAAGAGCCAGTTCCTTAGGGCAGTGGTTCATTGTGGTGCAAAACTGCAGGGCAGATCTTTCACATGTG
>JAJZKS010000140.1 GCA_021850835.1 Thermoplasmata archaeon | reverse complement strand
CTGAGAACGAAATACGGTTCATTTGCACTTATTGGCGGAGATATGATTTTCTTTACAGTTGAGGATCTGACCACTTTGCTTAAGTCTTTTAAAGGGGGCCCTGTGGTACCAAGCGATGGAGATGGTGATTATGAGCCCATGTTCAGCATTTATGCGGGAAAGCCGGAGCCAACAAGAAATCTGAGGGAAGCCCTTATTTCCAAAAACACGGTCTATATTTCAAGAAGTAAGTTCAGTGGCCTTGCATTTTTTAACATCAATACAAAGGACGACTTTGAAAAGGCATTAATTATCTTTGAAAAACAAAAAAAGAAATAAAAAAATAAGGGAAACTGAAAAATTCCTGGAAATTAGACCCAGAGGCCTATTCCCATTGCCAGGTTAGCTACTGCTGCAAACATCAGATACATAAGCCACAGACCTGTGACTACGTGGAAGAAGCCCTTTCCCTGTATGAACATCTTCTTTTCTGTCAGGCTTGCAGGAATATCGAACAGATATACGAAGGCAAGCAGTACAAATAGAATTCCTACTGGTACATCTGTTCCATTGTGCAGGAACACGAAGGCACCTGTAATGGAAATCCAGAGGAATGCAATGGCCATATAGCCATCAATTCTCATGTCTGCGCCCTTATACCTGTTGTAACCAAGGGCAAACCAGTGCACACCATATGCGGTGAAAGCAAGGGCTGCCATATACAGGGGATCGAAGGCTGCGCCGGATGGATTAAACACTGTTGGGTACAGTGTCAGACCAAGCCAGAGGATTACACCAGTTACAAACTGGAGGAATCCGGGCATCCAAATACCCCATTGTCCCAAGGACAAGTTCAATCTCTCAGATTTTTCAGGTTTTCCAAAGAGCTCAAACGGGCCGTATATTAAATAGCCAGTTCCGAGTCCAAAGAAACCCAAAGCTACTGGAGCTAATGAAACCACGCTCATTTTGAAACCCAAATATAATGTGGTAAGTTATATATAATATTTTTTAACCTTAAAGATTAAATTGTATTAAATAGGTCTTGAAAAAGAGACTAATGTTCACAATGAAATCTTTATCTTGGACAAATGTCCGAAATTTAACTGCAGGTGAAATCCGTCTTTCGGGCTTATATTGAAATTCTGTTATAAATTCCTCATTTAAATGATTCAGGAGCCGGTTTCGTGTAAATATTGGGATATGCTTAGTTTAAAAATGCCCCCCTTAATCTAGATGACACACTAATCTCTCCATTTTTTCTGGCCTTGTGGAGTAACATCCATTTTCCATATTGGCGCTTTCTCCTTTACGGTGTCAATTACATACTCACATGCCCGGAAAGCATCTTTTCTATGGGCAGAAGCCACGCATATAATGATTGAATCTTCAGTGAGCCCTATCTTTCCAATCCTGTGTATTACATTGATATCAAGAACTTTGTATTTTTCAATAGCTTCCAGGCAGATTTCCCTCAGGGCCTTCTCAGCCATTTCCCGGTAGCTCTCGTAAACCAGGGACTCTACTTCAAGATCGCCTGTAAATCTCCTTACTGTGCCCTGGAATGTAACAATCGCTCCCGCATGCTGGTTCCTTGTTCTTTCTATTAGATAGTTCACATCTATTGGAGCTTCGCTTATGGAAATGAACATTGCATCTTTGCAAGGCTTCTGGAGTTCATAAAGGCTTCCAAAATTTGCTATTCAGAATCTTCAACCCTATGGCAAGGCCAACTGAGGGACTGTTCGTGTTTTTAGTACTATATTAACTATTATTGACTTATTATCTTAAAATCGTTAAATACATAGAGCGCTTATTCATTAATAGGGAAACAAAGCGATTTGGTTCCGCCTCCAGGTTATTGGAGGCATATTAATAAGGGGTTGAGAAACGCTTGAATGGCGATAAGATAAATTATAAGGCGAACGGAAAAGAATTGACTGGCCTGGAGGGGCAGACAGTCCTTCAGGCATTGATGGCCCAGGGCGTCGACGTGCCGCATGTATGTTACCAACCTAATCTCGGACCCATACAGACTTGCGATACCTGCCTGGTTGAAATTGACGGGAAAATGGTGAGGTCCTGCTCTACTCACCTGAAAGCGGGACAGAACATAGACCATTCCTCCAAGAAGGTGAAGGATATGCAGAGGGAGGCCACACAGAGGCTCCTCCACAATCATGAGCTTTACTGCACAGTCTGTGAGAACAATAATGGAGACTGTGCCCTGCACAATACTGTGCACGATTTGGGAATAGATGAACAGAAATATCCCTTTGAGAAAAAACCATACGCTGTAGATGACTCCAACCCATTCTACAGGTACGATCCTGACCAGTGCATCCTTTGTGGGAGATGTGTGGAGGCATGCCAGGACGTGCAGGTCAATGAGACCCTTAGCATTGATTGGAACAGGGAAAGGCCGAGGGTGATCTGGGACAACGATGTGCCCATAAACGATTCTTCCTGTGTGTCATGCGGGCACTGCGTCACTGTTTGTCCTGTAAATGCCCTTATGGAAAAGAAAATGCTTGGCCAGGCCGGTTTCATCACAGGCCTCAACATGAAGTCAAAGAGGCAGATGATTGATTTCACAAAATCATTCGAACCTGAACTTACTATGTCTCCGGTAATGTTGGTCAGCAATGTTGAATCAAAGCTCAGGAACACTCAGATAAAGAAGACCAAGACAGTTTGCACATACTGTGGAGTTGGCTGCTCATTTGAAATGTGGACCAAGGGAAGGGAAATCTTGAAAGTTCAACCAATGCCAGAATCCCCTGCAAATGGAATTTCCACATGCATAAAAGGGAAATTTGGATGGGAATTCACCAACAGCCCTGAGAGGCTGACAAAGCCACTAATTCGGGATGGGAAGAAATTCAGGGAAGCCACATGGGAAGAGGCGATAGATGTTGTCGCCAAGAATTTCAAGAAAGTTAAAGATACCAATGGACCAAACTCCATAGAATTCATTGCTTCCTCAAAGGGAACCAATGAAGAGGCATTCCTTGTTCAGAAATTTGCAAGGCAGGTCATTGGGACAAATAATGTGGACAACAGCTCAAGATTCTGCCAGGCCCCCGCCACAACTGGGCTCTGGCGAACGGTAGGATATGGTGGGGATGCAGGCTCAATCTATGACATCTACATTTCTGATCTCGTCATAGCTGTTGGTACAAATACCGCTGAATCACACCCGGTGCTCGCAACTAGGGTGAAAAGGGCCCATAAGCTCAATGGGCAGAAGCTCATTGTTTCAGATATAAGAAAGCATGAAATGGCTGAAAGGGCAGATATATTCCTTCATCCAAAGCCTGGATCAGATCTGGTGTGGCTCAGTGCAGTGTCAAAGTATATCATTGACCAGGGATGGGAGGCAGAAGATTTCATTGCAGAGAAAGTCAACGGCTTTGACGAATACAAGAAGAGCCTTGAATCCTTCACTTTGGAATTTGCAGAACAAAAGACAGGTCTCAGTAAGGAAACTCTGATCAAAGTCGCAGAGACAATCCACAATGCTAAGAACATGGTAATTCTCTGGGCCATGGGGGTAACGCAGCACCAGATGGGGAGTGACACTTCGACAGCAATTTCCAATCTTCTCCTTGTAACAGGAAATTATGGAAGAAGGGGAACTGGAGCATATCCTTTAAGGGGGCACAACAACGTCCAGGGCACCAGTGACTTTGGATGCATGAATGCATATTTCCCCGGTTACCAGAAAGTTGCTGACGACAAGGTGAGGAAGAAGTTTGAGGATGCCTGGAACTGCAAAATACCCGCTGAGCCCGGATTTGACAACAACAACTGCCTTGAGGCCATTGAGGATGGAAAAGTCAAGGCCATGATGGTTGTAGGAGAGGAAATAGTTGAGACTGGAGCAGACTCCAATTACATACGAAAGAGACTTGAATCCCTGGACTTCCTTGTCGTACTTGAAGTCTTCATGTCTGAGACGGCAAAGTATGCTGATGTAATACTTCCTGCGAGCACGAGCCTCGAGAAGGAGGGAACGTTTGTCAACACTGAGAGAAGGATACAGAGGCTATACGAAGTCATGGAGCCCCTCAAGGGAACAAAACCAGATTGGCACATACTCCAGATGCTGGCAAGAAAGATGGGTCACAACTGGGAATACAGGCACCCATCAGAAATAATGGAAGAAGCCTCAAAACTGGCACCCATGTTTTCAGGTGTTTCATACGAAAGGCTGGAGGGCTTTAAGAGCCAACAGTGGCCAGTTGCTGAGGACGGAACCGATTCGCCATTCCTGTATGAGCATGGATTCAATTTCCCGGACAAGAAAGCTAAGTTCTATCCGTTAACGTACACGCCTCCACTTTCCCTCACGGAAGAATACGATCTGCATCTCAACAACGGAAGGCTTCTTGAACACTTCCACGAAGGAAATGAGACTTATAAGACAGTGGGCATAAGGGAAAAGGTGCCAAGCACTTTTGTTGAGATTTCCCCTGAGCTTGCCAAAGCTAGAGAGATCCAAACTGGAGATGTTGTGAGGATTAGTTCTCCAGCAGGTTCAGTGAAAGTGAGGGCACTTATAACCGACAGGGTATCTGGCAACGAAATGTATCTTCCCATGAATGCCATTGGCGATGAGGCAGTGAACAACCTCACAGGAAGAGTAAATGACCCAACTGCCCACACCCCTGCTTACAAAGAGCTTCCAGTCAAACTTGAGAAACTCAAGGAAGCAAGAGGGCAGTCTCCTCTTCCAAGAACCAACCCTAGATTCGGCCATCCAAAGCCACAGAAGGGCGTGCTTGTGGAAGAAAAATGGAAGAGAAAGGACTACGAGCCCCTGGCAAACGAGTGAGGTGAAAAAGAATGGCGAAAATGATTGAAGAAATAGAATCGAATGTCCAGCCTGAGACAATGGATGAGTCACTGGATCTTGCAACGTTGCTTGCAAAACACGGAGAAGAGATAGACGCCTTCCTTGATCTGGTGAAGTCGGCCCAGGAAAGTGGTATTTTTACTTTCCTCAAAGCTCTCTTTGAGAACAAAGGGGATTCCATGTCTGAAATTTCCAGTGAGCTGGTAAAACCCCAGAACCTCAGATTTGTCAGGAACCTAATGTCTATTTATGCCCTACTCTCCAACATAGATCCTGATACGGTGAGGAAATTCATGCTCAACCTTGCCAATGCAGTAGACAAATCGCCTACAATGAAAGATAAGGGGCCGATGGGACTGATGGCTCTCAGGTCAAACATGAAGGATCCTGATGTCACTGTAGGGTTCAGGGTGCTATTCGAGGTTGCCAAGGGATTTACCAAGCCATCAGTCAAAAAGGAGTAGAATTTGCAGGACTCCAAACCAAAATCTTTCCATTTTTTTGAAACAGTGAGG
>JAJZKS010000139.1 GCA_021850835.1 Thermoplasmata archaeon | reverse complement strand
ACACAATCATCATTGAAATTACCTTCTTCATAGTCACTTCAGTTGTGTTGCTTGGGGTTTATCATAACTCCCTGTCCATCGCACCATTCACTGCAAGCCCTGTGGGAAATAATCCGCTGATCCTGGTTTCAATGATGGTTTACGCTATTGGTACATTTGTGGGAATTGGCGGGGCATTGCCTGTTGCAGAAGAGACCAAGAATCCCAAAAGGAATGTTCCTCTTGCCATCATAACCACAATCATAGTGCTTGGCGTCACTATCATTCTTTCATCATACGCGCAGGTAATTGCCTGGGGGCAGACCCAGATGTCAACTTTCGGCGTTTCGGTTTATTACCCGGTCCTGAATATCTACGGGGACAGCTTTGGTTCTTTCAGCCCTCTTCTGCTTGGAATTATGATCATTATTGTGGCAAACTCGTACTTTACGGCTACGGTTTCATTGGGAACAAACGCGACCAGGGTCCTTTTCTCAATGTCAAGGGAAAAGGTCATCGATGACAGGATTTCCAAAACTCACCACAAAACCGGTGTTCCTACAAATGCAGTGCTTGTGGTTGCTATACTTTCAGCCATAATCGTCATAATCACTGGCCTGGTATTCCAGGGATTATATCCTGGACAGCCCGTTACTGCCTTGTCCTATGCTGCACTGTTCCTCCTGATCCTTGAAAGCCCTGTATCTTATCTGATTCACATATTTACGAACACTTCGCTCTACATTTACAAAAGGAAAGAGGGAAAGAAGATCAACTACATCAGGCACCTGATAGTACCGAGTATTTCCACAATTCTTCTAATTTTTGCAATATTCATAGCTGTTGATTATAATCTCAGCGTGCCATATGTCTATGGAATATATGGTGCAATGGTCTGGATCCTAATCACAGTTGTGGCAACGCTTGTGGTCAGGAAGAAATACAACAAGAAACTGGAGCTAATTGGGGATTTCTCCCTTTAATTTCTGTTTTTATTCCATTTTTCATTTTTAATCTGGACTTCTCATTTTCAATTTTAAATTTTAATACAATAAATACTTTAAATATAAATTTCCGATATCGAATCGATATCGAATGTTTAGACATGATGACGAAAAGGATACTGGCCCAAACAAGGAATTTTTCAGAAATATTGATCCCGGAAATTTCAACTTCGCCCGGAATTTCAGGAGGCACGGAGGAATGAGGTATTACGTCCTTTGGCTGCTGAGCCAGAAAAACCTAAGAGGGTCTGAAATTATAGAAACTGTCCAAAGGCAAACCATGGGGTGGTGGAGGCCCAGCCCTGGGACAATATATCCTCTGCTTAACACCCTTCTAAAAGACGGCCTCATAAAGAAGGAAGAGGACTTCAGATTTTCCCTTACAGCGGAAGGCGCGGATGAGATTGGCCTGAAACCCGGCCAGTCCAGAAAGGTAAATGCAGAGGGATGGGATATTGAAAAAATCATAACTGAAATGGAAGGTTATGTTTCCTACCTGGAGGACGAGCAGGGGAGCCTGAAGGAATTTCAGAAAAGAATTCAGGATATTTCAGGCAGATTGTCCAAACTGAATAAGGAGTGATTAGTGGAATGGGAGAAATAATCAAAACTGAAAATCTTTCCAAGACATATGCTGGCAAGATCAAGGCACTTGACAGCCTCAATATAGAAATAGATGAAGGGGAGGTATACGGCCTGCTTGGCCCAAACGGTGCTGGAAAGAGTACCACAATAAACCTCCTTACAACAAGAATAACACCTACGGCCGGAACTGCTATAGTCAACGGTTTTGACATTAGAAAGCATTCGATGGAGGTAAGGAAGTCCATTGGGGTCGTGCCACAGGACCTGACCACAGATGAGGACCTCACTGGATACGAGAACCTGATGATGGTGGCAAGATTCTATGACGTTCCCAAGAATCTTGCAAACGAAAGAATTGCAAAGCTGCTGAAGCTTGTGGATCTTGAAGAGGCTGCTGGACGGTATGTCAAGCAGTACTCAGGAGGCATGAGGAAACGTCTGGAACTTATCATTGGCCTTGTACACGACCCAAAGATACTTTTCCTCGATGAACCAACACTGGGGCTGGACGTCCAGACAAGGACCCAGATGTGGGAATACGTAAGGGACATCCAGAAAAAACTCAATGTTACAATCATACTTACCAGCCACTATCTGGAAGAAGTGGATGCCCTTGCCAACAGGATTTCTATCATCGACCATGGAAAAATTCTCATTACCGGAACACCGGAGGAGCTGAAATCAAGCTTGAAGGGGGATATCGTACAGATGACTTTCAAGAGCCCGGAAGACGCTGAAGTGATGAAGCAATTCCCAGAGGCTACTGAAGCAAGAGATTTCGGCCCCAATATTGTCCGGGTTACCGTCCGGAATTCTGATGAGGTGCTCCCTACCCTGATTAAGTACGTTTCAGACAAGAAACTGACTATTATGAGGATGACCGTCCAGAAACCATCGCTTGACGAAGTGTTCCTTCAGTATACAGGGAGGGACATAAGGCAGGAGGACGCAGGAGACGTAAGGAAGATGATGATGAACATGAGGAGGATGAGAAGATGAGCGGACTTGGGCCACTTACTGTCAGGGAACTGAAAAAATGGGTCAGGAACCCTGTATTCCTGCTTACCGGTCTGATACAACCCTTCTTCTGGCTGGCACTGTTTGGAAGTGCCATTGACATTTCCAAATTCCTGGGGGCAGGATTGCCACCCGGCGTGTCACCATCCGTAATATTCGGGGGTGCATCTAACTACATTACTTTCATACTTGGAGGAATACTTGTGATAACAAGCCTGTTCACAGCCATGTTCTCGGGCGTCAACATAATCTTTGACAGGAGAATGGGTCCAATGGGCAGATTTCTCACATCCCCCATAAAGAGGAGTTCCATTGTATTCTCAAAAATCCTTTCTGCAATGGTCAGGATCCTCGTGCAAGTAGTAATCCTCATAGCTGCTGCATTCATCATTCCCAATGGGCTAGTGCTGAATCACGGTTTCTCCCTTGAAGCTGTATTTGTGCTGGTAACAACTGTGGTACTTGTTGCCCTAATTTTTTCGTCAGTATTCAGCGTCATTGCAGTAAGGCTCAAGGATATGAATACAATCTTCGGCATCGTGAATCTGGTGAACTTGCCCTTGCTCTTCATGAGCTATGCAATGTTCCCGCCTGACATCATGGCGACATGGCTTGCAGACGCAGCCAAATACAACCCGGTATCCTGGGCTGCAGAATCTATAAGGACTGTTATAATAAACGGCACAGTGACCGCTTCACAGGCTTCCAACGTGGAATGGTGGATGGGTTCGCTTGCAATCCTTGCCGCTGGCCTTGTGCTTCTGACTTATTTTGTAGCTGAAAAGGAAATAAGGGACTAATCAGCTAGTCCCGACAAATTTTCCTATTTTTTTAAATCCAAACGTCATCTTTCTAATGAGCCTCCATATGGCTGGACAAAGATAATAAGTGGTCACTCCATAGTGTCTGGAATGAATCGAAACCTGTTCAGGATTAACAACGGCATACTCACAATAGCAAGCGGAAACGAAGAAGTTGCAAATTTCGATTTTGAGGGTAGAATTCTGTTTTACACAAAGAACGGGCTCATGCACAGGCGATCAACCGACAACACGCTTTTCAGGCTTGGCTGGGAAAACGATGTTAGAACGGTTGTCCCGGTGGAAAGAACAGAAACAGATGCCATTTACGGTAGATGTTACGAACTTGCCAGAAATTTCCCCACTGATACTCTTACTGAAGAAGAGAAGATGATTCTTGCCAAGGTATCATCAAGGGACGCCCCCTGGCTTGAATCTGATGCCCAGAAAATGATCTCCTTGTACACAGTCAAACCTATTATGCCACCAGACCAGTCTTCTGCAATCTATCTTGAGCTGAGTTCAGGCACTAACTGGAACAGGTGTACCATTTCATCCGCATACGCTGGCAGAACAATACAGGAAAAGTCCGAAGAAGAATTTTCTGCTCATGTTAACAGCATCAAAGAGAACCTCGGCGAAGGCATTAAGGCAAAGAAAGGTCTGTTTCTTGGTGATCCAGGTGCACTGGATTTTGACCAGAAAGTACTTCTCAAAACACTTGACAGGCTCAAGAGTGAATTTGGCTTGCCGGTTTTTGCTGCCTTTGACATTTTCACAACCCCGAAAAGAAAGAACATGATAAGTTACCAGGACCTGAAGGGCCACGGACTGGATCGGATATTCGTTTTCTTACAATCAGGCAGTTACAAGGTCATTAAGCTTTTCAACGAAAAAATTAATGTAACGGAGACCCTGAATATTGTCAACAACATCAAGGACCATGGCATATCCGTGTCCATAGTGGTGCTTGCTGGCCTGGGCGGGAAAAAATTTGACAATGACCATGTGGAGGGATCTGCAAACATAATTTCCCAGATGTACCTTGAAAGCGGCGACATGATCTTCCTATCTCCAGTTGTTGAAGAAGATGATGCCCATTACATGGAGATTATGGAAAAGGAGAAGCTAGGGAAGCTTTCCCCTGCAGAAAAGCTACAGCAAATGGACAAGCTTGCAAAATCCATAAAGGAAAGTTTCCTGGATATGAACGGGCGGGAACTGCAAATCCCAATCGTAAAATACGATCTGAGGGAAGCGGTCTTCTAGGAAATCAGGGTGCCACTGGTTTTCCCGCGAAGAATTATATTTTCATATTCAGCCAGTTCTTTCCCATCCGTCACATATAATTTTATTTTCGCCCTTTTTGCAATATTCAGGGCCGTCAGGTCCATGAAAACATTTGGGCCAGCCCCTATGGATTTCTCTAGAGCAAGTGAAATCGCCTCATCATAGCTAAGGGAAGGAAGCTTTCTGGCATTTGGGGACTTCTTAGGGTCATCAGTGTATACGCCGTCAACTGAAGTGGCATTGATGAGGATCTTTGCCCCGATTCTTTCAGCAAGCAGTGTTGCTACGGTATCGGTTGTATGCCCGGGTTCAGTTCCTCCCATGACAACAAAGGGGTAAATCCTAAGAAATTCCGCGGCATCGTTGACCGTTGACGGAATTTTCGAATTGGAATCGGGGAGAAATGATGAAAGGGCAAGGGCATTCATTCTGGTGGCATTAATGCCGATTTCGTCAAGAATATTGTCGTTGACATGATATTCCCTCAAAGCTGAAATGTAAGTCCTGGCCAGGCTTCCCCCTCCCACCACAATGCCGAACCTGCAGCGCTTCTCAAGTTTCCTTATTGTCTGAACGAACTCCTCCATGAATTTCAGGTTCAGGCCATTTGTTGATATAATTGAACCGCCGAGGGAAATTACAACTGATTCCATCAAAACCAAGCGGAATAAGGTTAT
>JAJZKS010000138.1 GCA_021850835.1 Thermoplasmata archaeon | reverse complement strand
AGCAATCTGAATTCTGCCATAGGACTTGGCCCCATTGAGCCACTTATCCGGGATTCTAACATCGAAGATATCAGTGGGATTGGTGCAAATGACATTTTCATTGTGCATAAGATATTCGGTTCCCTTAAAACTAGAGTTAGCTTTGGGGACAATGATCGCCTCTCAATATACAGCAAGAGGCTAAGCGAACGCGTTGGAAGGCCCGTTTCAGACAAGACACCAATAGTTGATGCCACACTTCCAGACGGCTCCAGGCTCTCAATTGTGTACAGCAGTGATGTTTCAACGCGTGGGCCGAGCTTTACCATCAGGAAATTTGCAGATATTCCCATTAGTATTGTTCAGCTGGTAAGGTTTAACACACTCTCCGCTGAGGAAGCTGCCTACCTCTGGTTAGCTTTGGAGTATGGCCAAAGTGTATTCGTATGCGGTGAAACAGCCAGCGGTAAGACTACAGTTGTTAACGCGATGGTCCCCTTCATAAGGCCTGAATCCAAGATATTCAGTGCCGAAGATACCCCTGAAGTGAGAGCCCCACAGGAAGCCTGGCAGCAGCTTGTAACAAGGGAAAGAGGAGCCGAGGAGAGCAGGGTCACCCTGTTCGATCTGTTAAAGACGGCATTGAGATCAAGGCCGAATTACATCATCGTGGGAGAAATTCGAGGTGCCGAAGGATCCATGGCTTTCCAGGCAATGCAGACTGGGCACCCTGTCATTTCAACATTCCATGCGGCTTCCGTGAAGAAAATGATTCAAAGGTTCACAGGAACCCCAATCAACATACCAGTCACTTTCATGGATAACCTGAATATTGCCCTGATACAACAGGCTGTTTATGTCAACGGGAAATTCTTAAGGAGGACAACCAGCATAAATGAGATTGAAGGATACTTTGAGGAGCTTGGTGGGGTATCGACAAAACAGGTTTTCCAGTGGGACGCGACCAACGATAAGCACGTATTCAGAGGTCTCAACAACAGTTACATCTTGGAAAAGAGAATAGCCCAGACCGCTGGAATGACAGACCCGAAAGCAATTTACGACGAGCTTTTCAAGCGTGCTAGGATCATAGAATGGATGCTCAAGAACAACATAATGTCATATTACAAGGTCTTTGAGCTCATCAAGTCGTTCTACACCAAGGGTGCAGAATCAATACCGGTTTATGGGTGAGGTCTATGGCAGAATTCAGATTGCTTGGGACAGTTTCTAAGATAGAATTCAAGAAAAGAGACCTGGCAATCATGGGCATTTCTCTTGTCCTGGTTGTTGTGGGGATAATTCTTTACAACCTTACCGGAATTCTATACCTTGCAGGGGCCGCAGCTGTCGGGGCAGTATTGGTTCTTTTCATTATTCTGCGGCCGGTGCTTGAACGGGATGTGGCCAAGACAGACATCAATTCAAACATACCCTATTTCATAACTGCTTTTGCAACCCTCTCAGTAAGTGCGGCAAACAGGATCGACATGCTGGAGCTCCTTTCGGAGAAGGAAAAACTAGGCAGGATCAAGGATGAAATCGCCAAATTGGTAAATCTGGTCAAGAACTGGAGAAGGGGCCTTTCCGAAGCTGCAATGTTTCTCTCATCCAGATCTCCAAGTGAAATTTTTGAGGATTTCCTCGCAAGGTTTGGCCATGCCATCAACAGCGGACAGGATTTTGAGGAATTTGTGAACAACGAAGCCGAGACCGTGATGAGCAATTTTGAAACTACCTATATTTCTGCGCTGTATACATTTGACCTTTACAAGGACCTGTATGTTTCCATGCTGCTGTCTTTCGCATTTCTCATAACATTTGTAATGATAATGCCCATACTAATCAACATAAATATTATCCAGGTCCTGTCACTGAGCCTGCTTACCATAGTGCTTGGGGAAGCAATGCTTGTTTACGGGATTAAGGTAGTGCTTCCAAATGACCCTATATGGCATGACACCGGGATTAAGACGCCCCTGCAGATCAAGATACGAAAGTACCTTATTATTGGAAGCGCCACGTCTGTTGCCCTTCTTGTAATCTCCATATTGATAAATCTTCAGGCCAGGCTCCCTTTTTACTTCATAATATCCATAGTCATAACTCCGCTCTTTGTTCCAGGTTATTTAGGTTCAAAAGCTGAAAAGATGGTTGCAAAGAAGGACGAGATGTTTGGAAGTTTCATCAGGTCGCTTGCAGGTTCAGCAGCAGCTAGGGGAAACATGATAATAGAGGCCCTGAAGGCTATTGTACTGCATGACTTTGGTACACTGACAGCGGATATTAGGGCACTTTACAGAAGGCTTGCATACAGGATCAATAACCTCTCCTCTTGGAAGAACTTCAGTGCAGATACAGGATCTCACCTAATAGAAGTGTTCTCAGAGAGTTTTGTTGAAAGTGTTGAACTTGGGGCAAATGCCGACAAGGCAGGCTCTGTCGTTGCAGACAATTTCGATAGGGTCATAAGGCTGAGAAAGAGGAGACACGCATCCGTTACAAGTTACGTTGGTGTCCTCTATGGCATAACTGGTGGACTTGCATTTTCCCTTGCAATTGCCTTTGGAGTGCTGCAGATCATAAACCAGGTTTTCTCCACTTTCAACGTGTCATCCCTGAACTCCTTTGGTATATTCGTATCCCAGCCTCAGTCCTCAATCTTCACCATAGAGGCTTTCATTGTTGCAATACTGCTCATACACTCGTTCATAGCAGGGACTGCACTTAAAATAGCAGACGGTGGAAAAGTCGTACATGGACTGCATCATTTTGTCATCATGACCTGGATAGTGACTGCTGTCATGTATGGAACACTACAGGTTGTAAGCCTAATATTGGGCGGCTCCCTGTGATATTTCCGAATTAATACGAGATAATAATAATATATTAGTTGCACTCTAGAGCAGAGATGGCGGAAGCCACTACAATCAAGAAAGCCGTCAAGAGACTGAGACAGGCTGCCGAAGGCATGATTGCCTCAGCTGGAGAACCCAGAGAAGCTGCCCAGAAGGAATTCTTGGATAGCCTTGAAGAGCTGGAAGAATCTTGGGGTTCAGGACACCTCTCTCCTGAAGATGATGCCTTCCTTGAGGTGGAAACCATATTTGAAAACCTGAAGGCAGCAGACCACGAAGTATTCCAGATAGGTCTGGACCGGGTCCTTTCATTCATCACAACATCACAGAAACTCTGGGACATGAAACTGTCTGCACTGAGTTCCATCGATGCATATTCTGAAATCTTGGGGTTACTTGCCATGGATAGGCCAATTTCCCTTAACGAAAACAACCTTGATATCCTGAATAGGGCGTCAAGGGAACTTGACCGTTATCCAGAAACTGCCGTATATCTCTCTGGAAAGGGGTCATACGACCGTGAACTTTTCCAGGGTGCGGTTTCCCAGGGGCTCGATTTAACTTCTAAGGCAGCCATATTGGGTAATTTCCTGGCTGGAAAGAATGCCCAGTTGGCTGAAAATTTCCTGGAACTTCTGCTTGCAAAGGGTGAAGACGACTGGGCAGAAATAAGGCTCATCGAACTTTTCGAGAAGGAAAACCGCGAGAAATTCATTGAAGAGATCCAGAAACTTGAGCCTGAAAAGATAACGGAGCTCCAGGACCTGAGGAACATTGGGCTTCTCCTTTTGCGGAATGATATGCCGTCTTTTACGGTCAACTTAGTACAGAATGGCCTCAAGCTTTTCCCTGATGATTATGAACTCCTGAAGCTAAAGGGTGAGGCGTTGCTAAAACTCAATGAGACTGTTGAGTCTTATGAAATTTTCAAGCATCTTGCGAATAGAAACAATTCAGACATAGGTTCCATTAAAAATGCCATAAATCTGGCATTTTCGCAAAAACTCTATTCTGAGTGCCAGCAGCTAATAGAGGCATATCCTGCCTCAATGTCAGATCCAGATGTTTTGGGCAAGAAAATAGAGTGCGAATTATCCAGTTCCAAATTCAATGAAGCGATTAAGGACCTGGATCAGGCATTGGCCAAACATCCTGATGACAAGGGCCTCCTGAATCTCAAGTTAACGGCCCTCATAAAACTGAACAAAGAAAGTGAGGCGTTCAACCTCGCAAGGGACCTTATGGAGAAGGATCCTGAAAACCACGAAGCGACCTCTTATGCGATGAACTGGCTATTTAAACGCGGAGAATATGATTCCATAGTAACTATATGCGAAGACAATTCAAACATCAAAACAAAATTTCATCCTATCTATGTAGCCTGTGAAATATACGAAGATGAAAACAAGTCAGCATTGAGGGAACTTGCTGAACATCCGGAACTGATGGATTCCCCAGAAGTTGTGGATTCAATATTTTTCAATGTGCGGGATGATGATTTTCTCGGAAGACTTGATGATATTTATGGGTCGAGAAAGAACAGGACACCCTATTACAAGCTAGTTTCCAATCGTTTGAGGGGATTGCGCCCAAGGATGGATTCTCTGGATGATTCAATAATTGCAGGAAACACCTCTCAGGCTCTTGCATACATATTTTCTTATGAGTATTTTTCCACGAGGAACCCGGTTGTTCCAGACCGGATAAGAAGCATGCTATATACCCCACAGTTCAAAGAGATAAGGGGGCTTATGGATTTCCTCACCCAGATTTATGAGGGGAGATTCTCAGATGATGTCGTAGATTCTGCAAGATTTCTGTTCCCACTTACAGAAGCTTACATCAAATTGGGCAAGCTGGATAAGGCGGAGGCACAGCTTAACCGTACCTCGCACTCAGAAGATGATCCGTTCTACAAGTATGGCGTAGCTCTGATCGAATTCAGAAAAGGTGAATTCAGCACTGCCAGAAAGTATGCAGAGAGCGCACACGACGGACTAAGGAATGCAGACTTCCTGAAACTTCTCCTAAACATAGCGCTCGCTACCGATGAACAGAAGAAATTCAGGGAATACCTTGAAGAAATTGTTGGTATGAATATCCTGGATTTCTTTGACTTCTCAGAAATATACCAGACGTTAACCAAAAACAAACTCTGGGAGATGGCTACAATCCTGCTTTCCTTCGATGCAGAAGGGCATGTGCGGAATCCATGGATAGTGAAGCTCAGACGTGACCTTGCTCTGGTTAACAAGGAATACAAGAAAGCGGGTGAAGCTTCTATGATTCTATTCAGCACGAACCAGTATGACGAGGATGACGTTTTCAGGCAGATAAGCATTTACCAGAGCTTAGGCAAGTCAAATGAGATTCTTAATTTCCTTATTGACCTGGAAACAGAAAACAGAACAATCTGGCTTGAACTTTTGATTGGAGACACCTACCTGGGTTCTTCAAAATTCCAGGATGCCCTCCAGCATTATTCAATTGCCATTTCTTTGGGGGCTGACCCGGAGAAGATAGAAAACTATGTGACTTCACTCATGGAAGTTGGAAAATTTGAGGAGTCTGAAGAGCTCATTAAGAAAACCGATAATAAACTGCTTCAATTGAAACTTCTCCAGAAG
>JAJZKS010000137.1 GCA_021850835.1 Thermoplasmata archaeon | reverse complement strand
CTGGTTACCGATATTATCCCTGACTGTTTAATAACCTTAAGTTTGTATATTAACGCCAAAAGTTTAATAATGCAAGATATAGCTATTATGGATGTTGAATTCCTACAAGGCAGGAGTTGTAATTCTTATAGCTTTGGCTGTGGTAGCCGCTGGCTATTACGAACTTGCCGTCAGGGATAATATCGGTAACCAGTTCTTGCAGGATAACAACAGCGGCACACTGAACCTGTTTGTCTATGACTCTCCTTTGGATAATTTGAGTGCGGTTTATATCACCTTTTCATCTATATGCCTATACGGGGAACTTGGCGGAAGCGTCAACTATTCACTGGGGAAAATTCCCATAAATATACTGGAGACCACAAGCTTCAATGCCTCTCTTCTCAAGGGCCTGAAACTATCCCCCAGTAATTACACATCAATTGAGTTGGTAATATCCGGGGTGGTCATAAACTCAAACGGTACGAATCAAACGCTTAACCTTACATCAAACAGGGCTTATTTCCCCCATAGTTTTAGTGTTGTAGATAACAAAACCACAAACGTGAATATTGAATTCGATCTAGCAGCGGACATTAATTTCACTGCAATGACTTTCAGCCCAAATGGGAGTTCAAGTTATTTTGCAGGTACACCGGGGATACAGGACAATGGAACTTTGAACATGCTTGTCTATGACGCTCCGAAGGACAATGTGAGCGCAGTATACCTCTCCTTCTCAATGATCTCACTGCATGGAGTTCAGACGGGATGGGCTAACTACTCCCTTGGGAACATGACAGTTAACATTCTGAATATGACTATGAAAAATGCCTCTCTGCTGAAAGGCCTTTCCCTTGGACCACAAAACTATACAATGATACGCCTTTACATCCAGAATGTCACAGTTACTGCAAATGGAAGCAATGAATCGTTCAGACTTGCTTCCCCATTTGCCTTCATCAACATGCCTTTCAACGTCTCTGCAAATGGCACCACAGATGTGTATATTCAGTTTGGCCTATCCGGAGACCTGAATATGCACTCCAGAGTATTGACGCCGAAAATAGGCACAACGGTAAAGTCATGAATCCATGGCTTTTCAGGTTGTTTGGGCGATGTCAATAGGCATTGTAAAATTGTATTTCACCTTCAATTAATACATCAGATCATTCAAGAATAGCCAAATCAGTCTATCATAGTTCTCAATTTTACCGTTTCATCGTGGGCAATTCTCAGGATGTCCGGGTACTTGTGATTGTATTTTTCACTAATGTAGGAGACAGCCGAGTCAAGGCTTATCCTGTGTCCCGCACTGATAACACAGTTTTTCCTGAGCATGTAAGCAGATTTTTCCAGGTCATTGTAAATCCAGTTCCCCTCCTTCCGTCCCAGCAACAGAGACTTTGCAATACCTATTGTTGGAATGCCAAGCATTACTCCTGTGAATGAAGCCAAACCAATCCTGCGCGGATGCAGGTATCCATTTCCATCCACGAGTAGTAATCCCTTGAAATCACCAGCCAGTTCCCTGATGAACCTGAATTCTCTGTACGTGAGATACCCCGGTATATAGGGAAATCTGCATTCCATTTTCTTATGCCTTATCTCAAGGTCTCCGCCACTATCTATGACCATTGCGCCGTATCCGAATTCATCATCATAAGAAACATCTACAGCTGCTATTTCATTGGTTGTAAAATCATCTTCCAGGGAAACCAGGGAAGCCATCATGCCCTGCTCTTCCTTCATTTTCTGGAGAGGCTCTTCTGAAGAGAAATCCTTAAAACAAATGGACTCAAAGCTGGCAATTCTTCCGTCCTCAATGACAATTCCATCATTCTCAAGCCTTCTGGACTTTTCAACAGTTCCAAGCGGATGTGTGAATTTGCCAACCTCCCCATCAGCCTTCACCACTTTGTAGCAGGGGGTACCAACTGGATCAGGGTTGAGTGAAAGCATATAACCGCAAGCTCTGGCCGCCACAACATCACCCAAAGCCTTTGCAAGGTTGCCATAGGTTGTTACCATCCCCTTGGGAATCTGCCTGACCAGTGCATAAAAATCCGAATAAAGGTCATAATCAACGAAGGGGGATTGAAGTTTCACCATTTACCAATCTTGTAGTTCAGTATAAGGTAAAGATTTTTCAATTTCACAAAATGATTAGGGATCATTAAATAAATATCCATGTGATAACCGGAGGATGTTTGAGGGTGCATTTGAAAAACTCGGTAGAACCTCAGCCAAGCACAGTGGCAAGGTCATAATTTTCTGGATTGTCCTACTTGTCCTTTTGACACCCTTTGCAAGCCTGCTCTTCTCAGAAACTTCATATGACCTCGGAGGGAGCATAACTCCTGCCAATTCCATGGCTAACATTGCATCAAATCTTCAGACAGCATATTTTGGCGGTAATGGTACTTCAGGCTCAAACCAGAGCATGGTTATTGTCACAACCGGCACCTATGTAAACCAGTCTAAGGGATACTCTGCCATTGCTGACAGCCAGAACAGCGTCTCATCATATTTGAAGTCCCAGGGAATCAGTTCTAATTTTACTTCCATAATAAATATAGAAAACAGCACCTTGACGGGTGCAGCGTTATATGTTTCCGCTATACTCAACGGAACTTATCCTCTTGTCAGTTCCATAAATACTCAGGCAGTTCAACTTAACCAGACTCTAGTTGCAGTCAACTCCACATTATTCAAATTTCCTGCCCTATATCTTACAAACTATAGTGCGAATCTTTCAAGCACCACAGCTTATGCCCAGACCATTGGAGCTATAAACGCCGCATCTTCTAGCTCTGGGCCTATTCTGACAAATTTCACTCTCATTTATTTCAATACCTTTGCTTCGTACCTGAATAAGACTATACCCACTGTCACTAATGTTTCGAATAGCATCAATGAAACATTCGGCACATTGAATAATTTTACCCATTTGGCGCAGGACCCGACATACGCACAGTTATACGGAATTGCATACACTCTGCACCTGAATTTCACTTTCGCACAAGCTGCTGGCCATGATTTCTACTTGACGTTTGACAGATTCACGGATAAGTTCGTTGTTTCACAGGTATCAACCGGCTTATCTTCAAATGCCACACTAAAGGGATTCATCACAAACCAGCTGAATGTTTCTGTGTTGAATTTTGTAAACCAGTCATACAAACTTGGTTTTGCTCCTCTAAGTTGGGAGGTAGCTAACCTTTCCGACGGATTTGTGGCCAATAGCACTTTAAACTTCTTTGCGGGGAGCCCTCTTGTCAGTATAAATAGTGGCCAGATTCTCCAGTTCGTCAAGGACATAAACGGAACAAACAATCCAAATGTTACAGTCTCCAAAGTTTTATCTGAGCAGGACTTTTCAACCTTTGCAGCAGTACCTGCAACTTATGTGTTCCATCAATTTGTAGGGTATAACAATGCAACAGTGATCACCATACTATCCACTCAAGTCAATCTTACGACTTCGCAGGTAAACCAGGTCGGTAAAATTTATGGTGGCAATCTTCAGAACATATCCAATACAAGCTATTACCTGGCAGGATCGTCAGCACTTAGCAACCAGCTTGCATCAGAATCCCTGTCTGGAATGGTTAGGGCACTGGTTATCGGAATAGTACTTTCAGTGATCATAGTCGGGGTGTTTTTCAGATCACCGGTTGCTGCTTTCCTGCCGCTAGCTGTATTTGGAATGTCCGCTGCAATTTCTATTTCACTCAATGCCTTGCTATACAAGTATGTGATTCACGGTTCCATATCATTCATCACACCAACTCTGCTGTTGATCCTCCTACTGGGGTTGTCAAGCGACTATGTGGTCTACATCATGTCCAGGTACCGGAGGGAACTGCGGAAGAAGAATGATGACGCTGCGGCTATAACCACGAGATGGGCAGGACACGCTGTATTCACTTCAGGAATAACTGTGGGTCTTTCATATGTGGTGCTATGGCTTTCAAATGTTCCAATATTCAGTGACTCCGGCATAACAAATGCCATCGGGGTCATTGTGGCCGTTTTGATTGCAAACACGTTCCTCATTGCGGTAATGAGCAGGGCAAAAGGGAAGATTTTCTGGCCATACCGGGTGGACAAGGATGAACACTTGCCTGCGGAAAGAAGCATGCAGAAAGTTGCCCACTTTGTCATCAACAACAAGGGAAAGATACTGGTTATCTTCCTCGTTAGTGCATTGTTCGGAACTTATCTCTATGCCATAACCCCGACAAACATGGATGTTTTCAAACTGGTGCCTTCCAGCAGTGGCATTCAGGCTTTAGAAGTGGTGAACAGCAGTTTCCATGGCGATTTCTTCGACAGGGGATTCATAATTATGGAATTCTCAAGCCCAGTGATGTACGGGAACAACAGCTACAACATTTCCGAGGTAAACGCCATAACCAATGTGGAAAAGACACTGATCGAGAGTTCCCAGATTTCGCAGGTATACGGGCCAACTTTCCCATATGGGGAGTTTACCAACATTACTCTGTCAGATGTTTCCGCCAATTATACATCACAATTCAGGTCCCAGGTCAACAGCTATATCGGTAATGACAGCAGGTATGTCATAATAGACTTCCAGCTTAAGTCCCTCGCATATGAAAATGCAGCTTCCACTTTTGTAAGCAACCTTCCAAAACTTCTAGGGAATCAGTCAAACGGGGTATCCTATAACGTATATATCGGTGGGCTTACAGAATCGCTAAACGATTCCTACAGCTTCACATTGAGCAGTTTCATCAAGATGGTGCCGATCCTTTCATTAGCCATATTCATAGTGCTGTTAATTCAGATCAGTTCGCTGTTGACTCCCATCAGGCTTATAATAATGGTGTTTGCTTCTGTCATTATCTCATTAGCTTTAGCATATCTTGCATTGCACTTCTATGCAGGATTGCCAGTGCTCATTTTCCTGCCAATGTTCACTGTGATTACCTTGCTTGCTGTGGGACTTGATTATGACATTTTCATGGTATCCAGGGTCAGGGAGGAGGTTTACAAGGGCAGGACTGACGAAGAAGGCATTAAGACCAGCATCACTGAAAATGGTGGAGTTATAATCACCCTTGGCACTTTGCTCTTCGCGACATTTGGCTCCCTTGCCTTCAGTGGCATAGGAATAATACAGGAAATAGGCATTGGACTTGCGTTCGGAGTACTTATTGATACGTTTATCAGCTGGCCTTTCTTTGTGCCTTCTGTAATGCTGTATCTGCACAGGTTCAACTGGTGGCCATCCAAGATCGGAAAGAACCGCGGGGGCCCAAAACAGTAATTTTTACTTCTTTTTTAAAACAAGCATATTGACCCTTTGATAGGTAGATAATCAAAATATGGTTAATCTCCCTATCCTGCAATATTATTCCAGTTTTACGCCTTTCGTAAAATCAGCTAAAATTAGGCTTCTATACGCACATATTAAGTTGAGTATTATAAGAAAAAACTTTATAGATGCCTCCAATTAAGCATCGAAGCCTATGAAAACCTATCTTAAAGTAACATTCTCCAGTGAGGGAGCCAAACCCAGTGAAGTAATCAATAGGTTGA
>JAJZKS010000136.1 GCA_021850835.1 Thermoplasmata archaeon | reverse complement strand
AAAATGACCGTGGACGATATCACCGAAGAAAAATTCCGCGAATTCCTTTACGACAAGAGCCTGCCTGATCCAGATCTTATATTCAGGACAAGCGGGGAGGAAAGGATCTCTAACTTCCTGCTCTGGCAGTCTGCCTATTCCGAGTTATATTTCTCCGATGTGAACTGGCCAGAACTGAAAAAGGCAGACTTCCTTAAGGCTATTATTTCATATCAGGGAAGGAAGCGAAGATACGGAGTGTAAATGTACATCGCAGTAGATGACACAGACTCCCGAGAGGGAATGTGCACAACCTACCTTCTTTCTGAAATCATTATCCGAAGCGGAATGGACCTTATTGGTTATCCGCACCTTGTAAGGCTGAACCCTGCAATCAAGCACAAAACAAGGGGCAATGGTGCACTCTGTGCCAATTTGGGCAAAGGCAATGGGACCCCGCTTAAGATTGGAAGCTTCAACGGAATGGATCTGATGAGCTACCCGGATGAGGACAGTGGTCCCAAGTCAACTGATCTGGTCCAACTAGCCAGCGAAATTGTTGAGGAAATGGCAGTGCTCGATGAAATTGACACCAATCCGGGGATAGTTGCCTCCAGCAATGAATTTGACCCGTCATTCTACTGGAAAGCTGTCCGGGAGGAAGTTACAATCAACCAGGCTGAGGCTTTTATCAAAGAACAGGGTGGTGAATACAGGAAATACAAGAATGGAAGGGGAATCATTGGAGCAGCCGCCGCAATCTCCTGGCCTGCTAAACAAGTGACATACGAATTCCTTGCATACAGGTTCCCTAAGGGTGCCCATTTAGGGGCTGAATTGAAATTGAGAGTTGCAAGCATGGCAAACCAGATCCCAGGAAGCTTCAACAACATAGATCGCAGGAATAAACACGCTGCCATCTTCCCCCGTGAAAGGACCCCCGTAGTATTTGGAATCAGGGCAATCAAGCCTGAGGCTTTGCTTGCCGAAGGCCCGGAGATAGTAGCCGAAACAGGCTCTGATGTAGAACGGTACCTTCTATTCAGAACAAACCAGGCAACGGATGATCATATTATTCCGGATCCCGAAGAGCTCTGGAACGGGTGTTCCTATTCAATTGAGGGAACAGTTAAAGTTCGGCCCTACAGTATATCTGGCGGACACTATTTTGCCGCACTGCAGAGCAGGCATATGGAACTTGCCATAGCGGCTTTCGAGCCTACAAAGGAATTCAGGAAGACTTTTTCAAAACTTGCTCCCGGTGATAAGATAAGGGTCATCGGAACATATAAGGAAAACTGCCTTAACGTGGAGAAGATGGAAATCAAGTCCGTCTCAGATATTTACAATAGAGTTCCTCCAGCATGCGAAGAATGTGGTGACCGTATGCACAGCAGAGGTACGGGCGATTATAGATGCTACAGGTGTGGCAACAAGAGAATACTGGCTTCCTATGAACTAGAACCACGTGAGATCCATATTGGAAAGTTCGATGTGCCCGTGATGGCAAGAAGGCATCTTTCCAGGCCATTTGAACTGGATTTTGGTGATAGCGAGGTCACTCTCTTCGAGGTTTACGCTTGATAAGCATCACCGGCATTCCCGGTTCCGGGAAGAGTTCGATCTGCAGTTATCTGAGAAAATTGGGATACGACTGCAAGAACATACTGGATATAGATGACGCTAGGGATTGCCTGGAAAACGGTGAAATGGACTTAGATTGCCTTAATGACAGGATTAAATGGGAAAGCATGTCCGGCATCATGATAGAAGGGCATTACTCCCATCTTGTTCCTTGTACCATGGTATTCATTCTTGAAAGGGGCGAGGAAGAGACTGGAAAAACACTTTTGGAGAGAGGGTATTCAAAAGAAAAGGTCGAAGAGAACCTTGATGCCCTGAGATCCGACATTATATACCAGGAGGCTCTCGAGAGGCTTCCCTCATCTAGAATCCACAGGATTAAGGTCGCGGAGGGTAATCCGGAACTTACGGCTTTGAAAATAGTTGAATTTCTCAGGCCTTCGAAAAAAGATTAATTGGAACTGAACATTTTCCTTACTGATGGTACTGGATTCCTACAGAAGCACAGCTGATAAATTTCTTATCCCCTTATCGAAGCCCTTCATGAAAATCAATCCAAATAGAATTTCACTGTTCTCACTGATTTTTGCCGGGCTTACTGGCCTTCTCTTTTATCTTGGCGGAGTGCTAATCCTCGTAAGTTTTGTTACACTGGTTCTTTCCGCACTTTTTGATGCCATAGATGGCAAGGTTGCGAGAATGAGGAATCTATCTTCAAAAAGGGGGGACCTCATGGACCACGTACTGGACAGGTATTCCGATATCCTGATCATGCTGGGGTTCATCTTCAGCGTCCACGCACAGGTTTGGATAGGTCTGCTTGCTGTCATCGGCGTGCTCCTGACAAGCTATTTGGGAGTGCAGTCACAGGCATTGGGGCTTAAAAGAAACTACTCAGGCATACTTGGAAGGGCAGACAGGCTTGTCTTCATGCTCGTATTTATTCTGCTTCAGTTTTTCATTGCTTACCATTCTGTTCTATACGGTGTCCTGATAACCCCCATTAACATACTGCTTATTTGGTTCGCCATAGCAGGCAACGTAACAGCCGTAATGCGATTCAGGGACACTTACTCTGCACTTGGCCCTTCCTGAAGTCCCAGTATGAGTGCCTCGTATTCAAGCGCCAGTTCCCTGGCCCTTTTTTCATCACGGGATTGACCGTAGATCCTTATTATGGGTTCCGTGCCTGAGGGACGCAAGAGCACCCACCCATCACTCAGGTATATCTTGAGGCCGTCAGACCTGTCCTTAGAATTTGATTCAGCGTATGAAATAATGGAAGGCTCAAGGCTCTTCCAGTCCCTCTTCCTTTCAACGGATAGTTTGTGGATGAAAAACTGTGGCAGGCTAGAAATCAATTCGGAGATCTTCTTACCTCCCACCGCCATTAAATTGAGTATGAGGGCTACTGTCATCGCACCGTCCCTGCAATACTGGTGTTCCCCGAAGATTATGCCGCCATTTTCTTCTCCTCCAATCATTGCCATATTGTCTATCATTGTCCTGGAGACCAGGGGGGCGCCTACCTTTGTGCGGATAAGATGGGCCTTTCCAGCATTGCAAATTTCATCGATTGCATCGGAACTGCTTATTGGAGTAACTACCTTGCTGCCTGGCTTAATAACGCTCCTGACCACCAGGCATAACGTCTTGTCGCCGTCAATAAAGTTTCCTTTTTCGTCTATGAACACTGCCCTATCAGCATCACCATCATGTGCAACACCGAGGCTGAAAGTCCCGTTCTTCATGAGCGATAGGAGGTCTTTCAGATTCTCAGGCCTGGGTTCGGAGGTTCTGGAGGTAAATTTACCATCTGGGAACGCATTAAGCGAGACCACTCTGCATCCAAGCCTTCTAAGAAGGGCAGGTGTAGTGAAATATGATGCTCCGTTTCCGCTGTCAACAAGCACGCGAAATTGCTTTTCTCTGATTTTATTCACATCAACGTGTGACAAAATTCCATCTAAGTAAAGGTCTAGAGAGGTAGGATCGCTTTTCAATATACCTGCTTCTTCCCAAGAGACTGCTTCAAAGGATTTCTCGTAATAGATCTTCTCAATCTTCTCCTCATCTTCCCGCCTGAGTTCAGTTCCGTCACTAGCAATACATTTGATGCCATTGAACTGGGGCGGGTTGTGGGACGCCGTGATTACAACTCCAAAAATGCCCTTTGTTCTGCAATAATACTGCACAGCTGGTGTGGGGAGAATTCCAAGATCAATGACGTTGGCTCCAGAACTCATCATGCCTGAAGTTACCGCGTTAAAAATCATGTTCCCTGTATCTCTAGTGTCCCTGCCCATTGCCACGGATACTTTACCGTAGTAGGTTCCAATGGCTTTGCCAATTTCCTGGGCGAATTCCACGGTGAGATCTTTGTTTGGTATTCCACGTATTCCATTGGTGCCAAAAATGGGTTCATATTCTGGACTGTCAGTCAACTTAACCTTGTTTTCATTGTATTGTAATATAAGAATTTACCCAGATTACTCTTCAAGTGAGTAATCCCTCCCTCTCCAGCTTATGGATTTCATACTGGCAGCCTTCGCCAGATTATAGATGTAAATGAACGGTATGAGCAGGCTTATGAAGAATGAGTAAAATGGCAGTTTCCCCGATCTTTTGACTGCCCTTGCAGCATTTATGAATGTTGGGAGCAGGAATAGAGCAAAGAGCGGAAAAACCAGAAAAGACAGTACTATGGATGAAATGAACAGGAGGATTGACGCACCGTAAAAAATAAGGCCGAACTTGAGCACACTTCTTGTGGAATAGACTGAAAGTGCAGTCTGTCTGTTTGCCCATTCCATGAAGGTTGTAAAATCGTCCGGTGAATTGATTGTGGGCATAGCTTCCTTCACATATGCGATCTTCAGGCCCATTTTTTTGCAGAGCTTTGTCAGGGCTATGTCATCTGATACAAAGCTGCGGAAGAAATCCATTCCATCACCATGGATCAGTTCAGCCCTAAATGCAAGAGAACCGCCCCATCCAAACCTTGTGAGATTGGATTCCATCATGCCAAGGCCAACAAAACCCCAGACAAGCTTCACCTTTGACCAGAATCCACCCACAGGTTCAAAATAAGGAAAAGTGGTAGAAATTCCAGTTTCAGGTTCGACCATAGGGGAAAGCAGTTTCGAGAGCCAATCGGGGTTAACAAGAATATCCGAGTCTGCAATAACATAAACTTCGTATGGGCTAGACCCAGCAATAGCAGAGGAAATAGCCCTGACTTTGCCGCTGCAGTTTTTGCACTGGTCCGTTGCAAGCAGCCATTTCACTCCAACCGCATCAAGCACAGGAACACTCTGGTCATCTGGGGAATCCACAACGGCTATGATATCGTGGTTGTGGTAGTCCTGCTTCATTATGCTTCTAAGATTCGCATCAAGGGAATAATCAAGGCCCCTGCATGGGACTATTACTAAGGCTCTGGATTGTGGTTGACCAGAGTAAGATCCATTTTGGTTCCTAACTGCTGCTATATATGTCAATCCTAAAAAGATAAGAAAAAGGATTCCCGTGAAAAAATCGAAAAAGAAGTTATAAAATAGCCATGGAAGTGACATCAGACCAGAGTAACTTCTTCTGTATCTACCTGGCCAACTCCCTCAACACCGGAGATGGTCTGTTCAACCTGGTCTATCTTACCTTCCTGGTCCGGCACAATGACCTGCAGCTTGATAGCTTTAAGGCCAAACCCTACTTCGATAATTTCCACCTTGTTTACTTCACAAAGAGGTTTTACCTTGTTTACAACCTCATTCTTGATGGCGTTGATATCAAGCTCCACGTCTGTGGGCAAAATTTTTAACAGTACTGCTACGTCTCCCATTAAAATCTCCTCATGGCCCCTGGAAACCGCATTTTGGGCAGTCATATTTAGTGGAGTGTTCGCGGCAGTCTTTGCAGCGACCGATAAGCTCTTCACCGCACTGTGGGCATTCAAATATGGAGTAACCAGTCTGGACAAGTCCGACTCCGCAGGACGTGCAATTTTCTTTGTATCTCA
>JAJZKS010000135.1 GCA_021850835.1 Thermoplasmata archaeon | reverse complement strand
TATTCATTTTTCTCGAGGTTCTGAAGATGGTAAACCACTTCCAGCCTGTCCTTCCTGTCTATGCCCGTTATGAGAGAAAGATGGACAAATCCCTGCCCCTTCAGTTCCTTCATGAGCTGGACGAGGTCTTCCTTGGCAACCTTGAGGACTCTCCTTCCATCCTTTCCCGTTGACTCTTCAAGAATTTCAACCAAGCATGATCACCTCTCCGTCTCGTTTCTTATCTTTTTCTGAAGCAGCATAATTCCATATGTGAGAGCCTCAGGGGTTGGAGGGCATCCCGGAACATAAACATCCACTGGAACGACTTTGTCGACTCCCATCACAACAGAATATCCCTGGTTGTATGGGCCCCCCTGAATAACGCAGACCCCCATGGCAATTACATATTTTGGATAAGGCATCTCATCGTACAGCCTTCTAAGCCTGGGTGCCATCTTTTTGGTAACTGTCCCTGAAACTATCATCAGGTCTGACTGCCTTGGTGAATTCCTGAATATTTCACTCCCGAATCTTGAGATGTCAAGATCTGCGGCCTGAATGGCCATCATCTCGATAGCGCAGCACGCAAGGCCGAAAGTAAGTGGCCAGAGGGAGTTGCTCCTTCCCCATTCAAGAGCCTTTTCCAGGGTTGTTGTGAGTACTCCACCATCTCCTGACTTCATTTCTGCCACCTCATATAACCTTCCTTGAAAGCATAGTAAACAACAAACAAGGGCATGGCCAGGAATATCAGCGTCTCGATGAACGGGACAAGGCCAAGGGCGTTGAAATTCAGTGCCCACGGGAAAAGCAGGACCATATCCACATCGAACAGAATGAAAAGAAGGATTATGACATAATACTGAACCGTTACGAATTTTCCGATGTCTCCTTTGGAAACCTCACCTGACTCATATGTCTGGAGGTAAGCCCCATCTTTGACTGGCGGGCTTCTTTCCTTAACCAGGTTTGCAATCACTGCATCAGGTTTTAGACTTATTTTCTTGTCCTTGTTATACCGGTTTTCTGAAATTGAGGGCAAGACGGAGAAAGTCGCAACCAAGCCCAGGATGATTAACACCAGGGTGATTAGCAACGGAATATAACCGTCTAACATCCTTTCAGTATCTTTCAACGATATTTAAGAATTATTTACAATTATTTTTAAAACCAATAAATTACGCTATTTTTGAATGATATCTTTTAAATAAGTAAACCTATCCCGACATCTCTTTCACCAGTGCCAAAGCCTCCGTGGGACTGAAGGGCCGGCTGGTCCTTGACCTGATTCTTGGTATGATGTTCTTGGGATTCACAGGTTCTTCTTTATCAAGCGTAATGATCATGGATTTCAATTCATTGCCACCTATGGGTTTAAGTTCATCGCTCCTAATCAGGTCGCCTATGGTCATCTTTCCAAGGAAGTATAGATCCATTGCCCTTTCCAGTATCTGCCTGTCCCATCTTCTCCTGCCTGCTTCCTCAAGGATAGGAATTAGTTCGGTGCTGGAAATGACCCTGCCTGTCTTCCTTTCCATTTCGGGGATTACCTGAAGGATAACCCTGGTCGCAAGTTTACTGTCCCCTATGAGCAAATTGTAATTTTGAAATGCCTCCATCTGTCCACCTGACAAAATGACTGATGCATCCTGTTTTGAGATTCCGAATTCGGATACCAAATGCTCCACGAGTTCTTCTTCTGACCTGGGTGAGATTCTTCTCGCTTCTTCAAGCATCGTATCATCAACGGTTATGCTTGGCACGTCCGTTTCTGGGTACATCCTCTCCCCTCCCGGGAGTGGTCTCAGATAATGGGTTGTTCCCTCCTCAGATACCACCCTGGTTTCTGGCAGCTCAAGTTTCTCCAGTTTCTGGAGCCTTGCTTTCATCGCATCCTCAATGAGCCCGATGACCTTATGGGTGCTTACAATTATGGTGAAACCGTCTCCCTTACCGGGCTTGAGCAATTCTACCAGCTCTTTGATTTCGCCTTCCACGCCGTACCCTGGCAGTTCATCTGAATGCATGATTCCCCCAGATCCGAAGAGCTTTGCAACATCAGCAAGTTCCCTTCCCATTCTGTATTTTTCTCCCTTAAGGTAACCGGCAAGCCCGGGGAGGACCGTACCAAAAACGCTCATTCCCGCTTGCAGGTTGCTAGCGATGACTTTTGACTTTGTATTTCTGAACAACTGTGAAACATCCTGGAACTTTAGCCGCCCCCAGTTCGTGCCTTTAAGCTTTGGAGAAAGCTCCGAAAGCCAGCTTTGCCTTTCCTTCTCGTATGCAATGGCTGCCTTAATTGTGGAAAGTTTCGGAACTCCTTTGATTTCTACTCTCCCATGTCCCATGGAAAAATTGACGTCCTGCCGTATTGCGTCGGGAGCCTTCCTTGCCCAACCTGCAAGAAGCACCTTCTTCCCGATTATTTCTGCGGTTTCAACAGCGTGTTCCTCATCGACTATGTCTGGATCTGTTGCTATCTCCATCAGAGGTACGCCCAGCCTGTCCAACGAATAAGTTACGATCCCGTTATGTTCTTCCAGTTTCCTGCATGAATCCTCCTCGAGGCATAGAGATGAGATTCCAACCCTTCCCTTGGAAGTTTCTACATGTCCGTTGAAGCCAATTATGGCAGTCCTCTGGAATCCGGAAGTGTTTGAGCCATCTATCACGATCTTCCTCATGTAGGCTACCCTGTCAACTACTTTGCAATTAAGTGTGAGGGCCATTGAAACTGCTTTTCTGAGAACATCCGGATTTACACTGTGTGGGGGCTCTTCATCAGCTTCCAGAAGGCAGCTGTTATCTGTGACTTTGTACCTGAAGCTCCTTGCCCTGGATTTCTCATAAACAGCGGCAGGATCATACTTCCCAGATTCACCGGTTGTTGCAATGAGTCTCCGCTCAATGACATTTCCAGTTTCAGTTGCTGATTCAGTTTCACAATTGCAGAAGAGCTTTTTGCCTCCGAGCTGAATATGAATTTCGAGTCCGACCATCACTTTGGAACCCATTTATTTGGCCTCCCAAAGGAATTCTCTGTCAACAATTTCTCCACGCAGGTTTGAATGCATGATCTTGCTGAATTCTTCCTCCGGATAATTTGCCAGCACATGCATGGCTTTTATCATGGCAACCTCAGGAAGCATATTAGAAAGCGGAGTAACACCTAGTTTCAGGAGCTCCCTCCCGGTAGAGTAAACATTCATGTTCACTCCGCCAAAAAGGCACTGAGTAGTCATAAGCACGTGGTCACCACGCTCCACTATCCCCTTGATAACAGAATACAATCTGGTTCCTGTGTGGCCCAGTCCAGTCCCCATTATGACTGTTGCCCTCTTCCTTTCTGTAATTGCGGCGAAGTCATCAGCCGTGAGGCCCGGGTGAAAATATACCAACGCAACAGATGTCTCTAGCTTATCCAGCAGGACTGTCTCGTCACTTAGTGCCCTTGCATCAGGGGAAATTGTAACTGACCCGTTTTCGTACTTCCCCATCGGGTGACCCCCGATTGTTCTGAAAGCATCCCTCCTCGAGGAGTGCATCTTTCTTGCCCTCACTCCCCTATGAAGGGCCACTGCATTGTCTGAAGTATTCTGGTGCATAGCTATACCGACCTCGCCAAAATTCGAGGAAGCAAACTCAAGGCCTGCTTCAAGATTCAGAAATGCATCGCTGCTGGGCCTGTCGCTGCTCCTTTGGGAACCAATCAGCACCAATGGGCCAGAAAGGCTTTGGAACATGAAGGATAGGGCTGATGCCGTATAGCTCATTGTATCTGTTCCATGAAGAATCACAGCCCCTTGATTCTTGGACAGTTTATCTTTGACGGTCCTGGCAAATAGAATCCAGTCCTCCGGCGTAATGTTTTCACTAAGGACTGCCTCCAGGAGGCTTATGTCAAGGGTGAACTTGGAAAGGTTTGAGACACTTTCCCTCAGGAAGCCCGGATTCAGGACAGGCTTAACAGCGCCAGTTATATAGTCGACCCTGCTGGCTATGGTTCCTCCGGTGCCAATGAAAGCAACCTTTTTCGGCCCTTGCTCAAGAATCAGGTTCTTTTCTTCGGTGCCTTCATGCTGCGCGATAGTTTCCACAGCCTTTATGTCAGAAATTGAATTAACGGGGACAAGCAGATTATACCCACTCAGAAGCTTAATGTTCAGGTTTCCCTCGCTCCTGCTTACCAGGACACCTTTCATTTTGGCGCCCTTGTAAGTGAAATCCATTAAGGTTCCGGTTTCTAATTTATTCAAGTGGAAATGCTCTCCTTTCTCATTGTAATTGGCAGTAACCATATAAGAGTTAATGGGTCAGATTAGGGTATTCTGGTTGGTTGTATGAATCTTTGACCCAAGCATCCCCATCAGCTGCATTGCATTTGCTGGAGCCTTGCCAGAAGGATGGTTGTTGAAGAAAATGAAAATTTCATCACCCTTGCTGGCGAGAGGAGATATGATGTGTGCAAATGAACCCAGTTCTTCCTTGGAATACAGATAATCATATTTCTCCAGTTTTCCGGCTCCTCTTTTGAACCATTGCTCTCTGTTCCGCCCATGAAACCTCATGTACTGTTTTCCGGAAGAATTATTCATATTGTTTTGGATTTCCATTTCTGGGCTATCCACCGCAACAACATATGCGCCTATCCGTTCAATTTCCCTTTGGAACTCCTTATTCCCATAGAGCCCGGGATGCCTGGGTTCCACGAAACAGGTGAACTTATCCCGGTCAAAGGATGAGATAACATGAATGAGTTTGTCCATATGTTCTGCCCGAAAATAAGGGGGGAGCTGAAACAGGACGGGTCCAAGAATGCCTTCTCCTGAAAGGTAATCGAGGTGCGTCTCCTTGAATTTCAGCATTTCATTGCAAGCCTCATTTGTCTTCCCTATTAGGTTGTCGTGCGTTACAGAACCGGGAATCTTTACTGCAAACAGAAAATCACGCCCTTTGGTAGTTTTGGCCCACTTTGCAAGGGTTGTCCTTGGAAGTGGAGAATAGAAAGTTGAATTCACTTCCACGGCGTTAAAAACTGAGGAATAATATGAGAGGCGGTCTTTCACGCCCTTCCTGTAGAAGGTAGTATTCCAGTCCGGGTAAATCCAACCAGAACTGCCTATTCTTATATTGGCTACCGTAGAAGCTCCCTAGCTATGATAATCCTCTGAATCTGGTTCGTGCCTTCATAAATCTGGGTGATCTTCGCATCCCTCATGTGCCTCTCGGCATCGAATTCTGTTGTGTATCCATATCCGCCAAACAGCTGAAGGCAGTCAGTGGTTATTTTCATGGCCACGTCCGAGGCGTACAGTTTAGCTTCTGATGAAATTTTAATGGCATTCTCATGCTTGTCCCATGCTTCCGCAGCCCTGTAGGTCAAGAGTTTTGCCGCGTCGATCTGGGTTGCCATGTCAGCCAGCATAAACTGTATCCCCTGGAAACTGGATATGCTGGTTCCAAATTGTTTCCTCTGCTTTACATAATCCACGGCTTCCTCAAGAGCACCCTCAGCTATGCCCAGTGCCTGCGCAGCTATTGCGATCCTGCCAGAATCCAGTGTCTCCATTACTACCTTAAAGCCAAAACAATATGAA
>JAJZKS010000134.1 GCA_021850835.1 Thermoplasmata archaeon | reverse complement strand
CTCTTTCTCCAGTTCAGGGATCTTGAGCTTGACGTCAACCTTCCTTTTGGGCCTTCCCTTGCCCCTCTTCTTTGGGGGTTCACCATCGGAAGGCTTCCCTGGCCCATTGCCGCCAGGTGAAGGATTTCCGCTTGACAAAGTGGTTTCGCCCTCATCTTCGGGGCTTTCCTCTTCTTCAGAATCCTCATGCTCTTTCTGGGCTCTAACGAAATCCTCCCTGGAGATCTTGATGCTCTCCTCCTGTGGTTTCCCAGAGGATTCTGATCTTGCATTCTCTTCCTGCTTTTCCAATTCTTCCTGTTGTTCCACCATTTTCACACCTTCATTAAGAAATTGCCGCTGAAACCGGACACCTTCATCACAGGGAAATACTTCTCAAGCTGTGGTGCAGAAGTGTTCAGCAATATGGCTTTTAGGTCATTCTTCGCGGCTCTCCTGATGACCTCTTCATCCTGGATGTGGTCGATTCCATCGCTCACGATGATAACCTTGTAATCCTTGTAGTACAAGCTGTCCTCAAGCACCTTGGTAAGGTTGGTCCCATCGTTGGCCTGGAGCTTGAGGCAGGTCTTGATTATCTCAATCTTGTCGGTGATCGGATCATAAACGGAAGAGCCGAACGGCTTCATTATGAGGTTCCCTCCGTTCTTCTCGAGGTAGATGGCCATCGCTATGACACAAGCCGCGGCATAGCTTATATTCGGTACTACCTGGCCGTCAACCTCAAACCTGCCGGAATTCATGCTGCCTGAGACGTCGATGTAGACAAGGTAATCGCTCATGCTGGAGAATCTCTGCTTCACCTGCACCTTCTTGTTGATCAGCCTGTTCGAAAACAGCACTGGATTCAGCATCTCACTGAACTGGATGTCCGGTATCTCCGAAAAGGAAGCCATCCTCTTGTTGCCGATGGGAATGCCCCTCCTTGGGGATGGCTGTGCTCCATTCTTCCCGCCGTCTGTGCTCCCAAGCTTCTTGAGCACTTTAAGGAGCGCAATTATGACCCTGTTGCTCAGGGTAGCCCTCAATTCATCCGGATCCCCGAACTTGAGAATGGGAAGGCCATAATGGGAAAAGCCCAGGACTACTGTAGCCAGTGCTTCTGCCTCCTGTGCTGCCTGCTGTCCTGCTGCGGCAATTCCCCTCATCACGCTCGCGGCCAGGTTCTTCTGGTTTGGGTTCTGGCTCACGTTTGAAAGCTGATCGAAGAAGACCTGCAGGTTGAAAGGTTGCTGCCCGTTGCCCAGGTTCCCCTGCTGTCCCGGCTGCTGGCCGTTCTGCCCCTGCTGACCCTGGTTCTGCTGAGGGGGCTGCTGGAAGTTCTGGTTTGTGCTGGAATATTGCTGCGCCACCCCGACAATCTTGTCAAGGTAGCTCATTGTTGCAAGTTTCGAGAGAATCCCGTCGCCAGAGACATTCTCATTTACCCTCCTGTAGTCCTGGGTCTCGTAGTACTGCTTCAGGACCTCCGACCAGGCATTGCTGCTTTTCGGATTGAACAGTATGTTCCTCCAGTCCTCGCTGTGCATGATGTAAGAGTCTGTTGCAAACTCCCTGCTGATCATTGCAGCATCCACCTCCTTGTTGCGATATGTTGTGGTGAGTTCGTATGCCGTGGATCTCAAGGCCGGATCATCGTAATCCTTGATGAACGTTCTTTTCTGTTTTGCCTGTAACATGGATCCACCTTATGCCGTGATCTCGCTCTCAAGATCCGATGTGGCCTTGTTGATTGCATTGACCAGCCTTGTAGCCCTTTCCCCGACTTCCTTGATCTCGGACCTGAACATGTCGAACTTTTCCTTGTCGCTGTCCTTTCCCACGATTTCCTTGAGCTTCTGGACTGCACTTAGGGCTTCCTCCTTGGCTGCCTTGAAATCCCCTGCCTTCCTTGCCTCGTTTGCTTTGTCCAGGGCTTCCTGGGCAGCCCTCAACTCTGGTGGGATCATTGTGTCCAGTGCCCTTTCGTAGGCATCCTTCTGGTCCTCGAAGTCATGGAGTATGTACTTCGACACTGAAATGGCAGACTTCTTGAAATCAGGCTGATCGAAAATGTAGCTGTAGGCCGCAGTGACGAACGGGAAGAATCTCGCTCCCACTGCTGTCCTGTCCGATATAGTTACGCCTTCCTTCTTCAACAGCTTCACAACTGTAGCCACGTTCCGTGCTACGTCATTGACATTCTGCCTGAGGTAGTCCCAGATCTTCTGGTTCAGTTCATCGATGTCCTTCAGGGTGTACTTTGTCCTTATTGCGGGATGGAGATTGTTGACTGTCTTTACGATGGCCTCCTCAATCCTGTCCTTGTTCATCGGCTTGACGAAATGCTTGAAGAACAGCCTGTCGTGGAATGCCTGAAGGTCGTCGCTCTGCGGCAATTCGTTTGATGCTGCAAACATCGAGTAGAGAGGGACGGGTATTTTCCTGTTGCCCGTATCCATGAACACTCTCTCATTGGTAATGTTCAGGAGGGCATTCAGCGTCTCGCTGTTCGCCTTGTAGATTTCGTCAACAAAGGCTATGTTGGCTGTTGGCAGCATTCCATTAACGTCCCTCTGCAGCTTTCCAGCTTTCTGGAATGTAACCGGGTCAAACTCTCCCACCAGCTCGCTCGGGATCGTATACTTTGTCAGCAGGTACTTGAAATAGTTCCCGTTGACGGCTTCCGCAAGCGTGCCCAGAAGTGCACTTTTGGCTGTTCCGGGATCCCCTAAAGAAGAGGGGCAAGGGAAGGCCCAAAAGGAAGGTTGACGTCAAGCTCAAGATCCCTGAACTGGAGAAAGAGGACGGGGAGAGCTACAAGGACCTTATGATCACGGAACTGAAGTTCCGGGGAATCTTCGATGCCGTGTCGAACACGGATGACCGGGTCATGGCGAAGGTGTTCAGGTTGAGCCAGGACCAGAGGAACCAGCTGCAGGGAATCCGGAAGGACCTGTACTCCACCTTCAGGAAACTGAAGAGCTTCAAGATCGACAAGAAGTACGTTATCCCGAAGAACAGGCTCCCGGAGCTTGAACAGGAGTTCCAGGACAGGAAGAAAGACTTCGACGCATTGAGGATCGTTATCTTCAAGAATCTCAGGCAGGACTGGAACCAGATTGTCAAGGACCTCAAGCAGAAATACCCGGACCTTCCGATCGACTTCAAGGAAGTCGGCGGGATGATACCTGATGATACTGATTTCCTGACCATGGATTACACCATTAGGTCGCTTGAGAACTGGCTTGGGGAAATGGATGGCCTGAAGAGATCTTTTGCGAAAGGTAACGTGGCTGAGGAAGAGATTGCCCGGAGGATTGACAGGCAGAAGGACCGCATCATAGAGAGCGTGAGGGCCCAGTATGAGGAAAAGCTCACTGACCTGAACAATACGGTGGGAAGCCTCAAGAAAGCTGTCAAGAACAGTGCCAAGCTTGAAAGGATAGAGAAGCTGAAGAGCAAGGCCAACAAGGACGTGGACGACATTTCAAGCATGGCAAAACTTCTTGGGGAAGAGGATGCTTTCAAGGTAAACCTTGATGCGTTGCAGGAGATGTTGACTGAGGATTTACTTACTTATTCAAAGTAAATGAATTTATTTCATGTGGTATAAATTCCATACCTATGCTTTATCTTGGCAAACTCAAATTGTCAAACTCAAGTCCCTATTATTAAAAGTGTTAAATCTCTTATTTTCTTTCATTTATAAGTACGGGCAAGGAAGAAAATTCCAAAGGTTGAAAGAAGGGAACCGCCAACATGTGCGTAAATATTCTGATAAACGCTGCTGATTATAAGCCCCGCCCCGACAAATGCTATCCAGACCAAGAAAGATAAGTTCCTCTTGACGATGATGGGTATTCTCAACTTACCCATGTCCTTTCCATTTGGTCCCGTCGCTGCTATCTCCAATCCTGTATCATAAGACCTAGATGAAACACCTTTTGGATACAACTTGATTTCTCTTTCATCTGATCTATTGCCGAGCAAAATATCGCCCATGTCTGTAGTTACTATTGATTTAGGGTCACGAATGTTAATGGAAACATCGGGAAACTCAGCCTGTTTCTTTGGGTTAAAGTAGAAATGAAACATGAGCGAGTAGTTTCCTCTGCTGGAAAGTTCAAATCCGCTCATAGGGTCCATTCTTTCGGGAAATCTCTTCAATTGGACCTTTTCACGATTTTTAGTCTTTTCAATTTTCTCTAAATACAACGAGTAAAACATTCTCTCAGGGTAAACTTTCATTAGCGCATTGATTTCAGTGGACCTAGCTGATGAAGAGGTAGTAAAGGTATCTGAAGGGAGGGGCGTGTCTATTCCGGCAAAAATTCCGGGCAAGTACGTACCAGGTGAAGTACCCTTTAGGGGCTTCTTGGATAGGTTACTGATGAGTTTATCAAGGTTGACTTGAGAGTGGGATTCATAATCAATGAACTCATCCATCAGTTCAAAAAAGAAGAGTGTCCTATTGTCAGCTTGACGGCATTGGACCAATTTCCCACTTCTTAAGGGGTAAAATTCTGGTTCCCAAACAACAGAACCATTTCCTCTGCCCTTGACGTTCACAAACACCACTAAGACTTTTTGACCAATGAGTGATGCCTGTTTCCCCTGGGTAACGAGGTCATTTATGCTTGGATCTATATTGATAGGGCCATACCTAAACTGCATTATTGAACCAGAGGGAAGGCATACGGCATCTATTGCATCTCTTTCATACATAGGCAGTTGATTCGATGAGAACAAGTACAGGATTTTCTGGTTCTGCAACTCTTCGCCTTCCATAGCAAAATGATCAATAGGTTATTATTTACTTTTACTGTTTATGTACTCAGTCAATAATGAATAGTCATGTTTGCTAAATTCCAGATAATCAGGCTTTCTTATCGATCGTGGCAATAGCCATCTCTTTACAGCATAGTTCGAAATTTCCTCTACGGTTGCATTGTAGGGCCGAATTTGTCTTGCCGTACCTCGGAGATATTCTAATGATTTGTACCCCAAAGGTATCAGAAACAGCTCACGCTTAATGTTGTGATACAGTAATTTATCTGGCAACCCCAGGATTTCTAGTCCCGTCAGAATTACTGTCCTTCTATTTCTTACACCATTGCCCCATTTTCTGTTTTTGAGATGCTCTGCATTATGGTGTGCAATTTTGAAAATGTCGTCATAAACTCCATTAAAGAATTGAAACTCCCCAGAACCACTTGACCAACCAACGTGTATGAATTTTGAAGATCCAGGTATGTTGATTCTGTCATAAATCGAACTCTTCCCAAGGGCCGAAGCGGTTGTTATTGCCGCAAGTTTGCCATCAAATTCCTCTCCTGAGATTAGCGCTTTCCTGCCCCTGTACTTGTTGCGAAAATCCTCTGAGATTTTTGATGACATAAGCAGAGAGGCAACAAGTTTTCCCCCTAATAACTTTGAGTATGGTGGGACTGCACCTAGTACAAACGCATCCATCATGTGTTTCAGCATAGATTTTCTTGTGTAGTGAGACCATCCTATGTAACTATCCCTATCCTTCAATCCATATACCGGATCGGCAAGCCCGATAATAGATCAGATGAAAGAGAAATCAAGTTGTATCCAAAAGGTGT
>JAJZKS010000133.1 GCA_021850835.1 Thermoplasmata archaeon | reverse complement strand
GAGGTTCTTCTTCGTCCATTCCTTCCATTTCTTTTCACTCAGGCAAAAAATGTCTGACTAAGAAAAGATAACCCTCATCTGTATATAAATATATTTAATGATTATTCATACATTTATTTCGCTTCCACATTGGGATTTGCAAGGTTTCCTGATATTGAAATTTGACTATATATAAAGATATATATTTGAAATAAAATGGTATAAAATTACCTCTTTCAGACCAATATTGTCTCCAAGCTAAACTGGTCAGAGATGCTGGAGATTAGTTGTTTTGCCTGAGACTTGACTCCTTTCCTGTCCACAATGAAACCTTTGCAGTTTGGGGTTTTTTCAATGCTCTGCAATAACATGGACTCGCTGATTTCCTCAAGAGCATGCTTGGATATCATGTGACCCACGTCAACATCGTTCTCAATGGCATATCTAGTAACCTTTGGCATATAGTGACCTCCTCCTGCCCCCACGTATGAGGGAAGACCCTGTTTCACTGGAGACATTATTGACTGCACAACCGTGTCCAGAGCCTCATCGTCTTTCCACTGGGCCTCAGTTGTTCCTATCTCTATGAAGAAATTTGGCATATCCAGAAGAGGGCCGTGATGTGTTGCTTCAAATGTAACGCTGAAAGTGCTCCCACTGTATATCTGATTCATTGCCCTCAGAGTGGATGTCATCTTTCCAGGATCGCTCATGGAAAGCCTCTTCTCCCTTCCACCCAGGAGAGCCCCGTTAAAGTTCCCGGTGGGATGTACCGTAAGTGATTTGATGTCAGCCTTGGACGAATGCCTTGACAGGAATATAACGTCGCTTACCCTTTCACTGAGCGAGCCGAACAACTGGTCAAAATTCTCAAGGAAAAGGTGCTTCACCTCAATGTACGAAAACAGGAAATCCCCATGGGCAAGCAAGCCATCATAATCAGGATAACCCCTGAAGTCAACTGTCTCCAGCAATCTGCCTGCCATTGACATGCTCGCCTCGTCTTCCCTGGAGGCCAATATTAAATGCATCCCGGGTTAATCCATTCAGGATATTTTAGATTCGATCATGTCATGGTAGAGCCGGTCAGCCTGAGTGGTCATTGAGACCTTCTCATTCATTACCTTTTCAAGGAATTCATGTGCATTCGTGTCCTTTACTTCGGACATCAGGACAGAGAATTCCCCTACCGACTGCTCTTCTGTCTTTGCAATGTGTAGAAGCACGCTCTGCAGGCTGTTCACATCAATGGGCTCGTCCATCACAAGGTGCTGTGTAGCCTCAATGGCCAGTGGCATTTCATGTTGCATGAATTGGGCACCGCCCCCGGCACCATATGATTTCAGCATCCTGATAATCTGCTGGTGCCTTTTGATAAAGAGGTTCAGGAAGTACTGTATATTGGACTGTGCGGCATGTTCTGAAATTTCCCTGTATGCCCCGATCAGGTTGTTCTCTAGCTTTACCAGGGGAGCAAAAATTTGGCTTTGCTCTTTCATTATACCACTAATATCCACTCAAGTGTAATAACCTTGCTATTCAGAGTGATGCAAAACTGTTGCAGGAAGAGTGCGTCAGAGCTGCACTCCTTCCTTGCTCCGCCTTTTGATTGAGAGGTTTCCTGTAGCAATTGCAACCGCAAGAAGTATTGCTGCTCCGCCTGCAACAGTATACACGCTAATGGATTCCCCAAGCAGCACCACTCCACCTATTACACCAACAAGTGGAATGAGGTATAGCTGAACTGCAAGCCTGGAAACAGCACCCCTGTTCACAAGCGTATAAAATATCATGTAACCCAGAACCGTGCTGGCCAGTGAAAGGTAGAGCATTGAAATCCATCCCTCAGCAGGAAGAGCTGAAACCTGGGAGAAAAAACTGCCAGAAACCAGCGGGATCAACATTAGAGTGCCTAAAAGGCCTGCCCATATTGTAACTGGAACTGCTCCGTATTTCATGACAAGAGGTTTTGAAAATACTGCGAAAACTGAATAAGACAATGCTGTGCCCATTGCCTCCAGAATTCCGTAAAGAGACGACCCATCAGCACTCATGTCACTTCCCACAGAAAGGATAACCATGCCTGCAAATGCAACGGATACTGCAATAAGGACATTTTTTCCATGCCTTTCTGCAAGGAACAGCCATGAAAGCAACAATATGAATACAGGCCCCATGGAAGTTATAAGAACTGCAAGCCCGGCTGATATGGAACTCTCGGAAAAATTCAATGTAAGATGGTAGCTGACCACGTTTGCAAAAGACACCAGGGCCAGCCTGGGCAAATCTTTCAACTGAAATTTACCCTTCCATCTCCCCAGGAACGGCGCAAGAGCGAGAAGGGCGCCGCTGGCAAGAAACCATCTAAGAAGCGTGAGGTTTACAGGGCTCAGAAAAGTCACTGTGTATTTGATGGCTACAAAGGCCATCCCCCAGATTATGCTCAGGATGGTGAGAATGGCTACTGGCCATGCCCTTGCCATTGGACTGCCGCCCATTGCAGCACTCATGCCGCCCGCTGAATTCACCATGCGATCAGTCCTTTACCTTTTGGCAGAGTTCCTCTTCTCCATTTCAAGCAGGTATTTCTTGCGGTCCAAACCAAGTGCATACCCCCCAAGGGAGCCATCCTTCCTTACTACCCTGTGGCAAGGAATTACAAGTGGCACATGGTTGGCCCCACAGGCATTAGCCACGGCCCTGAAAGCCTTTGGCTTTCCTATCATGCCTGCAATTTCATTGTAAGATCTTGTTTCCCCGTAAGGGATGGAGGCGATTGCAGCCCATACCCTCTGCTGGAAATCAGTTCCCTGTATGGCAACAGGAAGATTCAGCCTCTGGCCATTGAAATAATCCAGCAGGGAATTCAGCCGATCTCTTGCCTTCTCGGAGTATTGTAGGTCTGCCCTGTTGAATTCTTTCCTTAGGGATTGCACTAGCGCCTCTTCGCTGTCGCCCATGCTTACTGCGCAAATTCCCTGTTCAGTCTCAGCAACAATAATTGCGCCAAGGACGCATTTCCCAGTGAGGAAGTAAATGGTCTCTCCGGCACCTCCTTTCCTGTATGCGCTCGGAACCATGCCAAGTTTTGACAGGGAGTCTTCATAAAGCCAGCTTTGTGACCTGTATCCTGTATTGTATATTGCCTTGGGCATTGGTTCGCCGTTTTTCAGGTTAGTCTTTAGCTTGTGTATCCTCATTTCCTCCATGTACTTCCTCGGGGTGATGCCCATTATGTCCTTGAACCACCTCTGAATAGAGTGGCCCCGTACACCGAATTTCTTCTCCAGGTCTTCCAGGGTCAGGCTGGAGCTGATGTTCTCCCTGATGTAATTGCATACCTGCTCTACAAGCCTTGCCTTCTCCATGCTGCTCTCACCTGTCGATTTGTACTGCACGCCCGATCCTGAGTTGGTGGCCCTGTTCACAACAGCATTAGAAATAAGGGGATAAAAGATATTTTGTCGGTTTTTTGCAACTCCACTGGCAGAAACACAATCTAGCCTAAAGCAAACGGTTTTAATGCAGCGAAAATTAACCTTTCCTATGGAACTGGACCTTCCCTCGATAGAAGAGAAATGGACGAAACACTGGCTGGAGAATGACATATACAGGTATGATGCCAGCGTCAGGGACCGCTCCAGATGGTTTGCCATAGACACGCCGCCCCCCACGATATCAGGCAAGATGCATATGGGGCATGCATTCTCTTACCCTCACCAGGATTTCATTGCAAGATACAAGAGGATGAGGGGTTTCCAGGTTTACTATCCATGGGGATTTGATGACAACGGTCTCCCCACTGAGAGATACACCGAGAAAAAACTGGGCATAAAAGGAGAACAGACAGACCTTGTTGAATTCATAAGGCTGTGCACAGAGGAGAGCAACAAGGCTGAGGCTGAATTGCTCAAAAACTGGATGTCCCTTGGCATGAGTGCCAACTTCAGCAACTCAATCCGAACTTCCTCGGATGAATCCAAGAGGATTTCCCAGAAAATGTTCCTCGACCTTGTGAAGAAAAACAGGGTATACAGGGAAGAAGCCCCCACTATCCGATGCCCGACCTGCAGGACTGCCATCTCACAGATAGAGCTCAAGGACCAGGTGCTTTCAGCGGATTTTGTCTACCTTAGATTCGGAACACCTGATCATCATATTTTAATAGCCACGACAAGGCCGGAACTCATTGGGGCATGCATTGCCATAATCGTTAACCCGGCAGACGAAAGATACAGAGCACTAATAGGAAGCAAAGTCAGGGTTCCCATTTATGGCCACGAGGTCCCAGTGATTTCGGATGAATATGCACAGATGGACAAGGGAACAGGCGCTGAAATGCTATGTACATTCGGTGACCAGAACGACCTTGCGCTCTGGCGTAAATACAGCAACCTTGGACTCAGGGTGATTATTGACGACAGGGGGAGAATGAATGAGCTTTCGGGTGACCTCAAAGGCATGAGCATCCAGGAAGCCAAAAAAGTCATGGGCCAGAAGCTCAAGGATGCCGGATTCGTGGAAAAGACTGAAAGGATAAAGCACTCTGTTAACACACACGAGCGCTGCGACACCCCCATTGAGATAAGCATCAGCAAGCAGTGGTCGGTAAAGTACCTGGACCTCAGGGAAGGGCTGAAATCAACTGCTGCAGAGGTAAAGTGGATCCCTGAGCATATGAGGGTCAGGCTCGACAACTGGATAGAGGGCCTGAAATGGGACTGGCTCATTTCAAGGCAGAGATTCTTTGGTGTCCCATTCCCTGTTTGGCACTGCAGAAAATGCGGCAAACCGGTATTCGCCAGTGAAGATCAGCTCCCAGTGGACCCGAGGCTGGACAAAGTTGATATGAAGTGCACCGGATGCGGATCATCGGATCTTGAACCGGATACTGACATAATTGAGAGTCAGCGCAACCTCTTCAAGCAGGTCGCTGGCTAATGTCTCCTTCCTGTTGTTGACGCTCTTGGCTATTTCGAGATAGTTGTCGCAGAACACGTTCCAGAAGAAATTGTCCAGATCAGCCCGTGCTCGTGAAACCTGGTACTGTTCCATGTTGGCTGTGCAGGCTTCAATGACCATGTTAAGCTTTCCCAGTATCCACCTGTTAACCGGGTATTTTATTATCCCGGGATTGGGGGGTGCCTTTTCAGTGCCTGTGATGATCTTCACAAGGTTGGCTGCATTGGACATCTTTATGAGGGTCCTGCGTCCCCTGACAAAGTCCTGCTCCTTCACCTTTATGTCATCGCCCGGGATAGTAGTGGAAGCCCAGTATCTTAACGAATCTGCGCCGTACTGCTTTATTAGGTCCTGTGGCTCCACTATGTTACCCTTGCTCTTGCTCATTTTCTGCCCAAGCGGATCATATACATTGCCACTGATTGCAATGGTATCCCACGGAGCCAGACCATCGTGAATATGTGATCTCACAATGGTCGTGAATGCCCAGAAGTTGATTATGTCATGACCCTGGAACCTGATATCCATGGGATACAGGAAATCGAATAGCCTGTCAGGAATCAGGTATAGCCTGGGGGTGAGGGATGATGTTGCCCATGTATCCATTATGTCAGTGTCCGGTTCAAGATCCGATGAACCGCATCCTGTGCACTT
>JAJZKS010000132.1 GCA_021850835.1 Thermoplasmata archaeon | reverse complement strand
AAGAGATCAACAGGGCACATGATATTCCAGAGGAGGAAAGACCGTATTGAAACCTCTGGATTCTGCAAGGGGCTGCTTCACAACCTGATGCTTGTGAATGGATAGGGCTACTTATGTCCCAGAGTCAGCTTGATCACAACAGTTTTTATATCACCCCTTGAGGGATTTAGGAATGAATCGGGGATCCATCTGGCAGCCACTCTAAGGCGCTGGTAGTAATTCATTCTCCTTCTCTCCCCGATATTCTCCAGGATAAGGTCACCGTCCACAAAATCAGTTATCGCCTTCTTTACGGCTTCAGGAAGTGGTTCTTTCCTGAGCATTTTCCTTTCATATTCGATTGTCAGGTTTGAAAATCCCATGGCATGAACAGGCGAACGAAGGTTATAAAATTATGATAGGGATATGGACTTCAGGTTTAGCTTCCGGCTTGGGCGTTTATACAGAAACCAGAATCCTTGGAAGAAAAACTGCAATTGGATTAAGCTGAAACTCTTACAGATTGAATTTAAATGTTGTAAGCGTAAGAAAACAGGCAATTCCTGAATTGGAGTATATTCTATATACCTCCTTAATAATATTAACACAAATCTGGTCTCTTGTACAACGCACAAGAGATCGGATTAAACCAATAATGGAAAAAACAGTAAATCGGGGTGAAAACATACCTTCAGGAATAACTTTCAAGCAGTGGCAGCAGCAGTTCCTCAGGGGAGGCACCGTTGGGATATATCTATCGCTCATTTCATTTGCAATTCTTGCAATAATGGTTCTCTACAGCAGATTCTCTCTTTTCAATTTCCTTGTTAATGAAGTTGCTCTACTGACCAGCTTTGGAGTTCTCGTGGATCTTGTCTCACATCTGTTCAACAACAGGTACAGAACCGACATAACACTTGACGAGTGGTTCAATCGTTTCAAGGGAGGAAGGACCCACGATGCATATGGCATAATCATACAGTTTGGATGCTCATTCTTTGATTTCAGATTGATAACACTTCTTCCGTTGTTGTGGATCGCGCTGGCTGGTACCCTGTTCCTGATTGTTCGGGCAAGATTTTACCACTGAACAAGATGATATTTTGTCTCTTGCAATCTAACTTTCAAAATTCTTGGATATTGTTGTACAGGGCTCCGGGATAAACAATCTGGAAGTTTCCCATGGTTCTTCAAATCTGATAGACAGGAAGAATGCATCATTTGAGTCCCCAAAAAATCCAGCTTTGTGGAAATTTATTTCCCGTACTTCTGAAGTAAATTGCCAGTTCCCCTTCATGAAATATCTTGTGCTCCGTCATCAATGATATAATCTGCTCAATACTTGCAAATTGTTTTTTCTCTCCCAGGTATTTCACAACTTTGAGGCAATTAATATTTTTCTTGCGCAACTGATCAGCATTCAGCGAATGTATAATGCCATTCAACTTCCTATCTTCTTCTCTTAACCGTCGGATAAGCTCATCCTTGTTATTCTCAATGGTGTGGTCTATGTCAGTTCTGATGAAATCAAGAACACCAGTCTCAATGCTTTCAATGTAGCATTTGTCTATGTCAAGAATGTGGCGAAATTGTTTACCGAAAGTTCCGGCACCCTTGATTGGTGCATATGAAAGGTATTCAGAGGGCAGGGAAATCAAAAAGTCAACAATGAGTTCCTTATGCAAAAAGTACAATTCAAGGCATCCCTCAACTTTCTGTTCCATGAAGTTAAAGAACAAATAGTGGAATAAATAATGGCATCATACCTCATTTTCAGGGGTTCTTGCTGCATGATCTTTCACCGTTTGAAATTGCCTCACCTGCATCTTCTGCCATGAAGGGTTAGGTGTTCCTGCTGCATGGGGTGGCCACTCGTATACCTCCTTTTGAGAGTACCGCCGCCGTAGCACCATCCACAGGCGTGAACCCGGGCATGCCATGCCCTACCTTAATCAATCCAATGTTAGGTATGTTGATTGCTGCATTAAGTTCCCTGTCCATCTGTAAATTTCAAATCGTGCCTGATCTTTACACCCTGGACACATCCAGAATGGGAGCAGAGTCCTGAGCTGATCTCATCACTGATCAGTCATAGAATCAGAAATGGTTAAATAGAATGTATTGAACTTTCCAGCAACATCCAAGATCAATTGGGGCCTTTAGGAGTAGATAGTCATATAATTTAAAGCGACTGGCTTTATTCTTTCTCTTCGTAGCTTCATATTTGCCCACATCTTGATTGCAAGATTCAAATATTTAAGATTATTGTACATAATATTACGAATATCCTAAGGGGTTAGGGACTTGTCTTTAGTATTCGTATGTAATAAAATAATTGGTCTAGGTTTGGGTCACAATGAATGCAGAAACCACAAAAATTGACATGCAAATGAACTCTGCCAGACTTCAATGGCTCCATAAGGGGTGTGTTGGGCCATCAGTTCCAGAAGCACTGAGAATACAAAATGCTTATTGCCCAGGACAAACCGGGACCATAAAGCGGGGGAAATGAAGGTAATCCGGTAAGAAGTTGGATCACCTTAAAAGGAGGCGTTGAAAATGGCTGGAGATAGTTTGAATATAATGTTGTCGACGGGAACTGTTGATAAGCTCATAAACACAGGTGTCCTGGTACAGACGGCTGCAAATCTCGGATTGCCAGTGAGGGTATTTGTTACTGCAACTGCAGTGCCTGCCTTCAAGAGGGATGGATACAAGACGGCAGATGTGCTGCCGGCCGGCTTTGACAAATTCATGGCCGAACTGGGATCGGGACTGCAGAGAATTAATTCAGGCAACTGGCATGGGATGCTGGAAACTTCCAGGGAAATTGGCGATGTGAAAGTTTTTCTCTGTTCCCTGATGGCCACCGCACTTAATTTGAAAAAGTCTGACCTTGATCCAATTGTTGACGACATAATCGGTGCAGCTGCATTCATGGAAGGGGCAGGCAATGGTGAAGTTCTGTTCATCTAGGCGATGTATATGGTCACAATAAATGTGGATAGTAGAGGCACAGCATGTCCTGGACCGCTGACTGACATTATCCGTGCTTACAAGAAGGCCAGGAATGGAGATGTGCTTGTGGTGCTGGCCACAGATTCAGGCATCAGGGCAGATTCTAAGAGCTGGTGCGAAAGAACCAGGAATAAGCTCGTAGATGTAAAGGAAGATGGGGGCACCTATACAGTTACAATAAAGATAACCGGAAAGAAGGAGGAACCACAGGAGGCGAAGGTATGAGCAACATCCTTGTAATCGGAGGAGGTGCGGGGGGACTGATTGCAGCAAATGGCCTTTGTAAAAGGCTTGGAGACAAAATGAAGAAAGGCAAGATTCACATAACTCTGATCGAACCTTCAGAATTTCATGAATTCCAGCCAGGATACATAGGCATAGCATTCAAAGGATCGGCTTCTGATTCAGCAAGGAGGCGTGTTTCATCTCTTGTTCACCCGGGTATAGAACTCATACAGGAAAGCTGCAGCAAAATAGACGTGGATAACAGCCTTGCAATTACCAGTACTGGAAGGAAGGTTGATTTCGACTACCTCATAGTGGCAACAGGATGCCAGCCGGACTATGATCAGGTTAAGGGATTACGTAAAGACAACCTTGATTTTCATTCCAGTGCCTCAAGTTCAGCCGAGATATACCGGAAAATTCAGACCATCTCCAGTGGGACTGTCTTGATGGGAATCGCCGGCCTGCCATACAAGTGTCCTCCTTCGCCGAACGAATCCGCTCTTCTGCTTGACGAATACCTGGAAAAGAACGGCAAGCGGAGCAATATCAGCATAAAGTTTGTGACCCCATACCTCAGGACATATTCAGCGGAACCCATCAATGAGGTTATTGAGCCACTGTTCAAGGAGAGGAATATCGAGGTAATCCCAGGCTTTACCGTGGATTACGTTGATCCTGAGAAAAAAACTGTCTTTTCACTGGAGGGAGATGAAGTTCAGTATGATACCCTTATGATGGTGCCTCCTCACAGGACTTCTGATTTTCTTAATGGGGAATCCTTTGTTGATGACGATGGCTGGATCAAGACAGACAAGAAGGATCTCCACATCTCGGATCACAGCAATGCCTTCGCCATCGGCGATGTTACAAACATACCCATATCCAAGGCAGGAGTCGAAGCCCACCTGGAAGCAGAAGTCGTGGTTGAGAACATTGCAAACAACCTTGAAAACATCAATGACAAGGCCATATTCACAGGCAGGACTCAGTGTTCAATGGAAACAGGATATGAGAAAGCAACCTTCGTCATAGGAACTTATTCAAAGCCCGTACTGAAGCTCAGGCCAACACATGAGAGATACATGATGAAGAAAATGATGGAGGCAATGTACTGGGAAGCCCTCAAGGGAAACATGGAATTTGTTTTCAAGCCATACTTCGGAGAGGATTATATGGAACTCCATAAAGGAGTATCTCCGATTTCCCCGGTCAGAGAGATGCCCGGGATGGCTGCCAGGTGACTGGGCCCTGCATTGATTGTAAATGTTCTTTTCCCTGAATAAATCAGGGGAATGATTAATTCAGTATTATTCTGGCATCAACTGCGATACAGCCATCCTCATAGACTGTGAGAGGATTGACATCAATTTCCTTTATCTGGGGGTGATTGTAGGCAAGAAGCCCTATTTTCTGAATTGTGTCTATAACTGAATCCATGTCAAGATCCTTTCTGCCTCTGGTACCCTTGAAAAGCCTCCCGGCAAGTGTCTCGGAGATCATCTGCCTTGCATTGAAACTGTCCACGGGTGCAACTCTGAATGTAACATCTCCGATGGCCTCAACATTTGTTCCGCCCATTCCGAACATCACAGATGGGCCGAAGGAAGGATCGACTGCAGTGCCCACAATGGTTTCAAGGCCCGGTCTGAGCATTTCTTCCACAACAACCCCATCTATTTTTGCATCCGGCACTTTCTGTGACACAGTTTTTATCATCTGGTGATAAGAATCAATGAGGGCATCCATGTTCTTTATGTTCAGTATTACACCTCCCACATCGAATTTGTGCGATATGTCTTCGCTCTGTATCTTGAGAACCACTGGAAACTGGAAGTTTTTTGCCACGTTCTTAAGTTCTTCCTCATTTGTGGCAAGTTCGCTTGAATTCACATGAATTCCATAGAGGCTGAATATTTTCTTCGATTCGATTTCCGAAACAAGCCTGTTGCTGCTGCTGGCCCTTCCTCGGAGAATTTCGTCAACCTCGTCGCGCCTGATTCCCTTGACATCCGTTGCAGCTTTCCTGTTCTGATTTAAAACCTCATGTTTTCTGAGGGTTGACATGGCCATGACGGCTTTCTCCGGTGAGGTATACGAGGGGATCTCATTCTTCTGGAGCCATTCAATTGCACGTTCAGTTGCCTCCCCGCCTACCATGCCCACACAGACCGGTTTGTCCACTCCAGACTCAATCTTTCCCTTCAGTATCGACTTTGCCGCAACCTGGGGATCAAGGTTTGAAACCTCGCAGTAAAGGACAACCACTCCATCCACTCCGGGATCCTGAAGTGCATTGGTTATAACATCCTGATAAGTGTTTCCAGTTGCCATTGCGCTCATGTCTATGGGATTCTTTGTGCTGGCAAAAGATGGCATGAAGG
>JAJZKS010000131.1 GCA_021850835.1 Thermoplasmata archaeon | reverse complement strand
TTCCGGGATTCTTATAGCGCAGAAAGGGGGTTCCAAGGTATCTGATCTCAAGGCAATATTTCCAGGAGGCCTTTCAGGAGGCATATTGCCCGCTGGCAAGGGAGATCTGAAGCTAGATTTTGATTCAGTAAAAGGCCAAGGGGCAGGAATGGGGACTGGCGCCCTTATTGCAATATCCAAAGACAGGTGCATGGTCAATGTAATGGGCACCGTGGAATCATTCTTTGAAATGGAATCCTGTGGAAAGTGCCTGCCATGCCGCTATGGCACCAAGGAACTCTCAAAATTATTCAGGGACCTAAGTAAGGGCACTGCTACTAATGACTCCATAGAATCAGCCAAAAAAACAGCCGATGTCATGATAAAGGGATCAATCTGTGGCCTCGGCCAGGCAAGTGCCAAGATGATCCTTGATTCCATCAAATACTTCAGCGGTGAGTTGGAGAAACATGTTTCAGGCGACTGCCCCTCCAACGTCTGTTTTCAGGATGGTAGATAGGCATGGCTTACAAAATCAGCATTGATGGATCGGCTTTTGATGCGCAGAATGGACAAAGCGTCCTGGATGTGGCAAAAGCAAATGGGATTGAAGTGCCCAATCTCTGCTCATACTCTGGACATGACAATGGTGTTTGCAGGCTCTGCATGGTGGAAACGGGAAACCCGCCAAGGTTGGTTCCCTCTTGCTCTACCATGGCCACCGAAAACATAGAAGTCAGGACAAAGTCACCCTTGCTGGAAGATTACAGGAACGGGCTCCTAAGCATTATTATGAAGGAGCATCCTGAACATACCGGATCAGATAGTGAAAAATGCAAACTTGAAGACTACGGGAAAGAATACCATATTGATGTAAAGAGGCCAACTGCAAGTTTTGAGGTTTCCATGGATTCTAGCCACCCCGGCATTTCATATGATCCGTCAAAGTGCATCCTCTGCAGGAAGTGCGTTATAGCATGCGACTATGACCAGGTGAATGAAGTCATTTCAGTTTCCGGCCGGGGACAGGGAACAAGGATTGCTTTTGACATGGATATACCTATGGGTGAATCGAGCTGCGCAAGCTGTGGTGCGTGCGTGGATGCCTGCCCCACTGGCGCTTTGATAGAAAAGGGCTGGGAGCCCGCTGAACGCACTGCAGTAACTATTTGCCCATATTGTGCAGTGGGATGTTCTGTTGAATATGGAATCAGCGGTGGAAGAATAGTGTGGGCTAGAGGCTATGACAAGAGTGATGTCAATAGCGGGAAACTTTGCGTTAAAGGAAAGTTCGGATTTGAGTTTGAAATGAGCAGTGACAGGCTCACCGCTCCCCTTGTGAGAAGAAACCTCAAGGAAAGGACTCCCCTCAATGGAAGAAGCATTGAAGATGTCTTCCGCCGGGCCACATGGGATGAAGCCCTTGACATTATGGCCATGGAAATAGAGAAAGCAAGGGACTTCCATGGAAGGCAATCTGTGGGAGGCATTGCTTGCGACAGGGCCACAAACGAAGATGTGTTTGCTTTCCAGAAATTCATGAGAGCCGCTGTGGGTACAGACAACGTGGACCAGTCAGCCACCCTCTGCCATGCCCCTTCCGCTGCTATGCTGTCATATGCAACTGGTGCAGGTGCATCCACCAACTCCATGAAGGACGTGAAAGCCGCGAAGACCATACTAATGGTGGGTTCAAACGTGGATCGGGCTCATCCAGTCCTTTCTTCTGAAATCAAGAAAGCGGCCAGGAAAGGTGCGAACCTGATTGTTGTTGATCCAAGACGCGTTGAACTTTCAAGGCTTTCAGACATGCACCTACAGCTGAAACCTGGAACGGACGCAGTATTGTTCTCCGCTATGGCAAAGTACATTCTGGACAATGAACTGGCTGACCTGACTTTCATCTCTGAAAGAACTGAAGGCTTTGATTCTTACCGGGAAAGCCTTGCACCTTTCACTTTAAAATATGCATCCATGGTAAGCGGCATTAATGAGGATTTGATAAGGGAAGTTGCTACCACCTATGCGACAGAAAAACCTTCCATAATATTCTGGACTCTTGGAATCACAGAGCATGAGAATGGCTCTGATAATGTATCTTCACTGATCAATCTTGCACTGATAACCGGAAACGTAGGCAAACCGGGATCCGGACTAAGTCCCATCAGGGGCCAGAACAACGTGCAGGGTGGAGCTGATATGGGCTCAGTTGCAGGCTCACTTCCCGGATACCAGCCCTTTTTTGACCAGAAGACCCGGGAAAAATTCCAGAATGCCTGGGCTTCGGAATTGCCTGAATTCCAGGGATGGAAGAGCACTGAAATGATTGATGCGGCAAGAAGAGGCATGCTGAAGTTTCTTTATATTTCAGGGGAAAATTCTGTGAGATCACACCCTGACACTTCAGGCACTATTGCCGCCCTGGAGAAGCTTGATTTCCTCGCTGTGCAGGACATATTCATGACTGAGACTGCCGAATATGCAGACATAGTTCTTCCGGCTGCATCATCCTTTGAAAAGAGCGGGACGTTCACAAACACAGAGCGGCGAGTGCAGTTGGTAAACAAGATACTTGAACCTCCTGGCGAAGCAAGGCCGGACTGGCAAATTTACTCTGAACTCGCAGAAAGGCTGAATTACGACATGAATTTCAGTTCCAGTTCAGGGATAATGGAAGAAATTTCTTCTCTGATTCCATCATATGCCGGCATCAGCCATGGGCGCCTTAAGGAGAGGGGACTTCAGTGGCCGGTTAAAGATCAGCATCATAAGGGCACTGAACTGCTCCACACTGACTCGTTCATTAGAGGCAAGGGAAGGTTCAGGATCATCTCATGGAGGGAGAAAGATCCCTCAGAGCTGCATACCTACCCATATTCTCTTATCATAGGGAGGCAGAGGGAACATTACCACACAGCCACCATGACATCGAGATCAAAGGTAATTGAGCTTGTGGAAGGTGGTGGCAACATTGAGATGAATCCTTCGGATATGCGGAAAGAGCACTTTCTTGAAGGGGAGGAAATTGTTCTTGAGTCCAAGGCTGGCAAAATCCAGGGGAAAGTGAGATCCAATGATGATCTCCCCTCTGGTGTCCTTTTCACCACTTTCCATTACCATGACCTTCCCACAAACGTGTTGACTCCGCCCACATTCGATCCGCCTACGAAGACGCCTGCTTACAAGGATGCCAGAGTGAGAGTTTTCAGCCTTAAAGAAAGGTGAAAACAAAGATGGAGGCTTGGACCTGAGACCGCCGGAAAGGCACCAGGCCTCCTCTGCTTCTTTCTGCTATTTCATGCTTGTTTAATATACTAAAATGTCTCATGAATGCAATGGTAAAACTTGTTCCCATTACCGAGGAAGAATTTAATGCATTCTTGGAAGCATCTGTCAAAAACTATGCCAAAGAGAAGGTAAAATCTGGAAACTGGCCTGAAGAGGGATCGCTTGAAAGGTCCAGGGGAGAATTCAAAAGCCTGCTCCCGGATGGCAAGGATTCTAAGGATAATTACATTTACAAAATAGTAGATAGCAAAACAACTGAGCCGGTTGGTACAATATGGGTAGCTATACGTGTAGAGGACGACCTGCCAGGTGCATTCATCTACGATATTACTGTGGACGAAAAATTCAGGGGAAAGGGGTATGGGAAAGGAGCCATGAAAGAGCTTGAAAAAGTTGTAAAGAGCCTCGGTTACCACAGAATATCTCTGCATGTCTTCGGCCACAACAAAGTCGCCTTTTCGTTATACCAGAGCCTGGATTACCAAGTCACAAACCTATTGATGTCAAAAACCATAAAGTGACGTGCCTGTCCATTGTAATTACAGGCAGAAATTTTTTTGAAAAGGCCTGAAAATTTTCTAGTTTAACCAGCAATCTACTTTGTTTTATTCCAAATTAAGGTTCAAGGTTATTAAGCCAAAAAAAATTATTATTCGATCGAATCGTGTTTGGCATACCTGACGCTGCATTGATTTCCCTGGGATACCTGGGGATATTCGCGCTGAGTTTAGGGACCAACCTTATTGTCTTTATTCCTGTGCCCTACCTTCTACTTATTCTATTTGCAGCACTAAGCGGCCAGTTTGATGCTGCCCTACTTGTGCTATCCAGCGCAACGGGCGCTGCAATTGGCAAAATGATAGTTTTCCAGTCTTTCTACACTGGTTCAAGGGTGATCAAGGAGAGTGCGAGAAAGAACCTGGCTGCATTCCACACATTTATTGCCAGATATGCCTGGGTAGTGGTGTTCCTTGCTGCCGCCACCCCCATTCCTGATGACATAGTTTACGTACCTCTAGGGCTCGGTCGTTACAACAGGCTGAAATTCTTCATTGCGTTATTGGCTGGAAAGACCGCCATAACATTGATGGTAGTTTATGGTGCATTTTTCCTGACTAACACCGTATTCGGTGATTTTTTGCTTGGGAGGGACCAGGCAAGCATTGCCGAACTGGTAATTGCCGGAGTAGTATTTGCAGCCATTGCAATCGTAATCACCATTTTGATTTCCCGTATAGACTGGGTTAGGTGGGGCGAAAAGCACTTTTCCAAAAAGCCTGCCTCAAAAGAAAAGAGCTAATCCTCCAGAATCAGGCACCATTTCCAAGCAGGAATTCAAGATTTTTCTCGAGCATTCCTTCAAAACCTTCCGGGTATTCATGAGCTATTCCTGGTATTACATCAAGCCTGCAATCAGTGCCGTTGCCCCTGAGCATTTCAAATAGCTTTTTCGTGCCGCTGAGGCACTCAGTGTCGTTTTCACCGACCAGCAAGTAAGCTTTTCCACGCCTTGAGGTAAATTCTTGCACACTACGCTCCAAATCAAGAGGATTTGCCAGATATGGCCCCATTAGAACAAATCTCTTCACTGGTATTACCTGATCTAGGCATATTTTAGCGGCAAGCGCGCCTCCCATTGAAAATCCTGTGATAATGAAGTGCTTTTCGTCTATTCTGAATTTAAGTTTTAAATTTTCATAGTGTGCACGTATTTCTGGAATGGCCGTGGAGAAGTCGGTCCAGACAAAAGCATTGGGCATTGATGCCTGGCTTGACTGAGGGGCAACTACTGTCCATCCTTTTCCAGTCATGAATTTCCATTGTTCAATGGCGTCCTCTGCGGACTGGTTGTTTCCATGGAGGGCAATAAGCAAAGGAGTATGTCCGCCTTTACTGGACTTTTCACTTGATGGCTCAAGAATTATCAATTCAGGTTTCAGGTTTTTCTTCCCTTCAATTGATAGTTCCAGATTCTTCTTAGAAAAGGCCATGAATCTTGCATTATCGTGGAGATTCGCTAGATCAGGATCACTCTCCAGCTGTTTTGGATCTGTCCAGAATCCCTTTCCTGCTGCTTCTTCCATAATATCCAATGCTCCGGCTGAATCTCCCATAATATTTTTTATGCAGTAGGCGTAATTGTAAAGCGAGCCTGCCTTCCCTGGAAACTTCCCCATCATCTCCGAGACCGCTTGAAAAGCCGCTGAATAATCCTTATTGCTGTAGGATTCAAACATCCTTTTTTCCAATTTTTGATATTCTGATGAAATGCGTACCACCCTAATTGCTGTAAGAGCTGGGCAATTTTAAATATGACTGCCCGGCTATTTACAGAAAATCAACTCA
>JAJZKS010000130.1 GCA_021850835.1 Thermoplasmata archaeon | reverse complement strand
TCTAAGCCTGCTGTTGCCACCCAGCTTTGGAATGCATATAAAATAGATACAGAAGGACCGTTTCGCAAGCAAAAGATAAGGAATTGGAAAGGGATTTGGAAAATTATCCGAAATAGCCAAGGTCATCCTTCTGAGAAACCTTAGCCTGCACGTCTTCCTGCATTTTCTCGGTAATTTGCTCAATCTGCCTGCTTCTTTCCTCAAGGTCAGCCAGATCAAGGTCGAGGCCAAGCAATCCTTTGAGGACCCTGACGATTTCCCTTGCACCCTTTGGGTCAGCGAAGTATCCAGATGTTTCTCCCATGAGGCACGCCCCATTCATAGAGAAAACTTCTTTGCCAAGTCCAAGCATGACCCCAGCGGAACCCACGATACCACCGCCGGGTTCTCCCTTGGGAAAAACAACTCCATTCTCCTTCAGTTCGTCAAGAAGGTTTGTATTCGTAACTGCCCCAAGGACCCTTGGAGTCTCTACGATCTTTCCAGTGCTGTATCCTCCCAGTGTGTAAACAAATGAAACATTTAGCTTGGCTGCCAGTTCAAGGATCACGTGCGAGATTTCATACTGCCCTTCCTGAGTTGTGCCCTGGAAATCGCCAACGAGGACAAGGAGATCGTTTTCCTTGCCAGTCTTCTTGTAATAGATGCTGTTTCTCACAAGTTTTACAACACCCTCATCGTCTATGAAAACCTGAGGCGGAAGGTACTGGGAAAACACGTCAGCAAGCTTCTGCATCTTGAGTTTTTCTATTATGTACTCAGCAGCTATTTTTCCAACATTCCCAATGCCCGGAAGGCCCCCGATAAGTATGGGGTCCTTCAGCTTTGGCCTTTTGTACTGGTTGATTATGATTTTTTCCATTTTTACTCTTCCTCCAACTTGATCCTGAACCTCTGGAACCTGTCCTGTGGTGAATACCTGGGCGGCAAAGCCACATCAGCAAAGCTGCTACAGTTTGGACATTCTTCCTTCATTGTATAAGACTGGCAATTTCTGCATTTTCTTATTATTGAACGCATTTTAACTCTGGTCTACTTTCTTGTGAACTCTGCGACTACACCCTTCTTCTTTGATAAGTCCAGTATGTTCTGTACTGCCTTTTTTAATGCATCTTCGGCAGACTTATAATCTTTGTCTGTTACTGTTAACCTATAACGCGGAGCCCCGGCATACTGAATTTCCACATTATCTTCCATGGCAGATGAAAATACTTCCTTCAGAAGTTCAACTCCATTTGGGGCAAGCGAGTATGCTTCAACATATCCGCCTATTTTTATGTACGGAAGAACTACATTTTCCCTGGCCACCTTCTGGAAAGCCTCTTTCCAATTTCCTTTGGATTCAGGAAGCCAGTCCTCAGTGGCAGAGGCGTCTTCAAAGGCATCATAAAGCGTACCGTATTGAGCACGGAGATCGCCCGCAAATTCCTTTTCGGCCTGGCCCATAGAAATTTTAAGCTGTGACGATACAATTTCAAGAAGCTTCTCAGCTTTCTGCTCATTCTTCCAGCTGGAGATCTTTTCCCTCTTCTGGTGCTCATTCACTCTTTTAAGCGAAAGATCCACATATCCTCTGCCCGTATCGACGTTCAAGACCTTGCAAACGGTCTTCTGCCCTTCCCTCAGGTAGTCTTTGATATGCTTGACCCAGCCGGTTGCGACCTCAGCTATATGGATAAAGCCCTCCTTGCCCGGGTACTCCTCAAGTCTTACATTTGCGCCAAAACCCTTTACTTCCTTTATGGTAACGACTACCAGGTCACCAACTTCAGGAAGGTCTTTTTTCATTGCTTGTCGCCCGTAATCTCAGCGGCCAGATCAAGTGTGCCGCCGGTTGGCCTTGCCAGGGTTGCACCACATATATTGCAGACAACAGTGGATGAGATTTTTGTATATGTGGTTTGCTCGTTTCCACAATCCTTGCATTTTATGTTTATGAATTTGTTCCCAATGCTCTTGGGTTTTGAAAATCTGCTATCCGCCATATTACTGGACCTCCACTATTTCAAATTTCTTAGCTCTTATGCTGGGTGGAGTGACGGATTTCTTGCAAGTCTGGCATTTGTATTTCAGTGATACTCTCTTGGTTGGCTTTTCCCTTCCTTCATACTTTGGCCTTGGGAAACCTCCGTAACCAGATGTTGCTCTTCTGAATCTCCTCTGTCCAGCCCTGAATTCACTGGCCTTTCTTTTCCTTACTCTCTCTACTTCGTGAGGAGTGTGCTTCTTGCACGACGGACAATACATGCTGATGATCTTTGGCATTTTCAACGCGTTCACCTGTAATTAAGCAGGACACAAGCAATTTCACATTGCATGAACTCTCATGTCTTGTTTTTATGCTCTCGGCTTATTGGTTGGAGGGATATAAGTTTTCTTGAAATTTTTCCCGTCCATACCCGGCACAATGAAACCCAGAACGCCTAGCTGCATATTGATAAGTTGCAGATTGCGGTGATCCTTCATGGGCATCCAAATATTGTGTCAATAATGTTATATACGAACTTCCAATGTAGCGGGGAATCGACATGCCTAAGCCACAGACAAGCGTACAGAAGCCAATGGACGTTCTTCGAAATTCCATAGACAGGAATGTTTTAGTCGACGTTAAGGGGAACAGAGGTTATTCAGGCATCCTAGAGGGATATGACATATACATGAATCTGGTGATTAAAAACGCCGGTGAGACCATCAATGGCCAGACTACCGGTGTTCACGAGAGAATTCTCGTAAGAGGAGACAATGTTATTTTCGTTTCCCCATCGAAAGGTGATAATCAATGAGCAATGGAACAGCCGTAATGGGAAAGATGAACAACAAGAAAGTTCATATTACATGTCGCAGATGTGGACATCATACCTACCACGTCAGGCAGAAGAGGTGCTCTCACTGTGGATTCCCCGCAGCCAGAACTAGATCATATAGATGGGCAAAAGCCAAGTGATCACTGTGCTGTGGTCGGATATATAGGTGAGGAGCCTGCATATCCATTTATTCTATCATCACTAAAAACGCTCCAGCATCGCGGACAGGAAAGTGCGGGCATCGCAACTTTCCATGCATCCTCCATTAATGCCAGAAAAGGCATGGGGTTAGTTGGGGAAGTTTTCAACGAAAAGACCAAGGATTCCGAATATCTCCTTGGAAATGTGGGTATTGGCCATACCAGATACTCTACAGCCGGCTCGAAAGCAATGGAAAACGCCGGGCCATTCCTTGTAACCAATGCCCTGGGCCATATTGCACTATCGCATAATGGTGAAATAACTAATGCGGACAGGCTTCGGGATGAACTTTTAAAACAGGGCTTAACATTCCTTACTTCTTCGGACACTGAAGTTTTGTTGATGGAACTTGCAAGGGAAATCTCCATCCATGGGATCAATGGCGGTGTCAAAATCGCTGCTGACCGCCTTAAAGGAGCATATGCCATAACGTTTCTAATAAATGACCGGCTTTATGCGATGCGAGACCCGCTTGGAATAAGGCCGCTGATAATAGGAAAAATGGTAAGCGGTTACATTGTGGCATCTGAATCCTGCGCACTGGACATCAATGGGGCGGAGATTGTCAGAGACGTAAAACCTGGAGAACTTGTTGAGGTTACAGCAAATGGGATCACATCAATCCTCACTGTCCCAGGCAGGAAGCTTGCCCATTGCATGTTTGAGTACGTTTATTTTGCAAGACCAGACAGCATTATCGATAACATTGAAGTATTTCAAACAAGGCTTAGCCTTGGAAGAACACTTGCCAGGGAATCGCCAGTGGATGCTGATGTTGTGTTCGCAGTCCCCGACTCAGGGAGGGCACAGGCACTTGGCTATTCACAGGAATCGGGAATCCCATATAGCGAGGGGCTCATAAAGAACAGGTTTTCAGACAGGACCTTTATTATGCCAACTCAGCAATCTAGAACATCAGCCATAAGACTGAAGCTTAATGTCATCCAGTCAGAGGTGAAGGGAAAGAGGATAATACTGGTTGATGACAGCATCATAAGGGGAAATACCATGAACCACATCGTCAGCCTTCTGAGGCGGGCTGGTGCCAAGGAAGTCCATGTTAGGATCGGGTGCCCTCCAGTTGTTGCGCCATGTTTCTATGGTGTGGATATGAAAACCAAGGACCAGTTTGTGGCCAATGGCAGATCCGTTGATGAGATATGCAAGGAAATCGGCGCAGATTCTCTTGGATATGTGTCAATCAGGGGACTCATTGAAAGCATCGGCATTGGAAGGGATGGGCTTTGCCTTGGCTGCCTAACAGGAGATTACCCAACAACAGTTTCGGAGGAGAAGTATCCCCGGCAGAAGGAACTGGAAAGCTTTACCCACCATTCCTGAAAATTTATTTTTTTCTCTTTAGAAGTTCCTGTATTTTTTCCCTGGATTTTTCCTGGTCGATCCTATGCCCTGCAAAATCAGCCCTCAGTGCGATTGCTGTTTTTCCTGCAATGAATCTTGCCACTCTCCCCCGGTCTGAAGTTCTGAGGCTAGACATGCCTTTGACCTTGAAAAGTGATCCGTGCTTTGGAGGAGGCGATCCATAAAGGATGTGCTTGAATAGTGCCTTTTCAGCCCCTATAACCTGAATTGCACTTGCAGGCATTAGTGCAAGGTTCCTCAGGCTTCCTGCGTGGTAAAGCAGCTCTATTGCAATTTCTTCCCCCACAAGCTCGCATGTGTTAGGCATAACTTCCCTGGCCTTTTCAGAAAGGAAAGACAATATGCTTGCCTTAAGTGCACATATTGAACCTGCAGAATCGGCTATTTCCTCCATGACCCCAGGAAGGCTTCCTGGCAGGTCCAGGCCCCGGAGCCTCTTGAAGAAATTGCAGGGATCCTCATTTCCGTATGTTAGGCCAGTTATAAGGCCGAAACCTGCGACTTTTTCAAGTATCAGGTTAAGAGATTTGTTCAGTTCCGGTATAAGTGCATAGAGTTTCCTTATGTACTGGTCTTCCGCAAATTCCTGCTTGATCCTGTATTTTCCGTACCTTATGAGAAGGTCCCTCAGATCGGGAATGGATCTGGATTCTTCCAGGGATAGTTTGACTTCAAGTCCATCCCTCAATGAATCGAATATTTCAGGGAATTTTTCCCCTATGCCTTCGTAAACAAAGTACTGGTTGCCTTTCCTGGAACCGTACCATTTATCTCCGCTTTTTCTGGCCCCTGAATTCCCTTCTCCTGACATCCTTACCTCCACTCCTCTGGCCTTCCTTCTGCCTCTGGTACTGTGGCCGATCCCTCCTTTCATGGTGCCCGAATTTTGTAACCTGGGGCTTTGGCTTCACTTCCTTCCTGGCCTCTTTGGTCTTTTGCTTCATTTGGCCAGGATTTTCCAGAAGGACCCTGTCAAAGTCCACGACCTTGAGGTCCCTGATTTCATCAAAATTTACCAGCATAATGCCGGTTCCGACGAGTTCGTTGTTTTCGGAAATGACTGCAACCCTTTCTCCTTTAGATGGCGTGCCTATAATTGCGCGAATGCCTCCTGGATAAAGGTCAGAGCCGCGGGAAATGTTCGCTAGTGATGATTTCTTGACAATTATCTTGGGGTATTCCCTGAAAAGGTAATCCATAGAAAATATCAGCTGCGCGAGTTTCTCAGGGCTTCCGCTGTCAGAGAGTT
>JAJZKS010000129.1 GCA_021850835.1 Thermoplasmata archaeon | reverse complement strand
TGCTGGTTCATGGTGAATGTGGCGATTGTTCCCTGGGTCTTGAGGTCCACTATCCTTACCTGGCTGATATTCTGGTCTCCATGAACATTAGGTACGCCTGAAATAAGTGCTACTGTGGAAACACCGAAGTATTGCGGGCCCTTAACAGTTATATTCCATAACCCTCCAACATTTGATGCGCTTGGCTGATCTGCTGATAGCAAATCGTAATATACGCTGTTATTGGTAGTCGTGATCACCATCTGCACCTCAGAAAGGCTAATGTTGCCACCGTACTGCACGACATACATCTGGTAGACAGGCGGGTTGTTGGCCACTTCATTGACTTGAATTGAAGCCTGCGGTGTTGAAATTCCAAGGAAAGTAGTATAGCCGCCCAAGATTGTATAAAGAGTGGCGGCGAGCACTACGGTTATTGCTACAAGCAAAATTGTCGCTATGATTGGAGAAACTGCCTTGTCATCTTTGAGTATGACTTTTTTCATTTGCACCACACTATAGAGTAAAATCTATACCTTAGCTCCATACTTAAAACTTATCACAGTTAATACGAAAAATTCGCCATAAGACCTACATAATAGAGTGGCACCCGGCCAATACCATGGGGAATTTCTAGTATATGTACGGTAGGATGTATCTAAGCTTGCAGAAATTTGTGCATAATTGCCTTAGGGGCCTGGACCCTGTGGATTGAATTTTCTTATGCCAGTTTCTGTGAAGATCCCATCTATGAGGTCAGGGGGAACCTTTTCAAAATACCTGTTCCTGCAACTTCCGTCATACAATCCCAGTTCTTTGCATGGATGTTCTCTAAATTCAGGATAGGTGTCCAATGTCCAATTCCGTTCTTCCTTCATTCCTATGCCAATGGCAAAATTGCTCTTCGAATAATAGTGCATTGTGGAAAAGAGTGGGAGGGTGCCAGCCTTGTGTATTAAGGTGCCGTCGCCAAGCAGGGAATCACAGCCCACAAGGCATAAATCTGCCATTCTGCATGCTTCCCCCATTGAGGCATCTGTGAGCAGTATTGACCTGATCCCGTTCTTCAGCAACTCCTTGTGGAGATAAACCCCCTCAAGCATGGGCCTGCTCTCCAGCACATATACTTCACGGATCCTGCCTGAATACCTCAAGAGAGCCGCAGAAACCTGGGAACTTCTGCTAATTGTTGCCACGCTTACCTCCTTACTGAATAAGGAATTGATCTTTTCGAGAGCCGTTGAACTCTGGTGATTCATCCTTAATTGGATTTCCTGGCATTTAACTGTAATATCTTCTCCATCATCCATGGCAGTGATGAGTTCAAGGGCAGTGTTTCTTACAAGTCCCATTCCAGTGAAATATGCGTAAATTCTTTTCGCGTAAGTTTTCAGTTTTATATAATCTGATTTAGAGAAATCCTCAAAGAACCTGCATACCTTAAAAGCCAAATCACTAGAGCCAGAGACTTTGTCCCGCATGATTTCTTCATATCTGGCTTGAATTGGCATTAGAGATGGCATGCTTCACCGGTTTCAATGGATACGCCCATTAAGGTTTCAGCAGGTTACCTTCCGCAATAATGAGCCTGGCTTGGGAATCTAGTTCAAACGGATCCTTGTCCCAAACGGTAAAGGAAGCAAGTTTTCCCTTCTCAATTGTTCCAAGGTTACTTATTCCGAGAATTTCAGCTGGTTCTCTGGTGAGTTTTGCGATTGCCTCTTCTCTGGTCATTCCAAACTTGAGAAAGTGCCTCATTGTGAGGAACAAGTTTCTCTGCAGTATGACAGGATGGTCTGACATCATGCAGAATTTCACTCCAGAATCCATAATGAGCTTACAGTTTCTCCAGCTTTCATGCTTCAACTCCACCTTGTACGGGTGGGAATCAAGAGGACCGTATACCAGAGGAATGCCCCTTGCCTTCATTTCTTTCAGAACTTCAGGCCTGTAGAAATCCATGCCGTGGTTAATTATGGCCTTGAACCCGAATTCGTCAATCAGGCTCATGAGGACATAGGCATCATCCTCCCTGTGAAGATGTGTCATGAGTCTCTCTTCTCCCTTCAGGATTCTCATAAAGACCTCATCCAGGGGCTCAATCTCGTCCTGGACCTTCTTTCCGGCCTCTATCATTGAGAGAAGTTTCCGAGCTTTTATGAAGCGCTCCCTCAGAAGTGCTATGGCTCCCATCCGCGTTGATGGGCGCTTGCCTTCCCATTCCTTGGTGCTTCGGGGATTGTATCCGAGCGCCGTCTTTATGCCTATGTCCTGGACATAAGCATCCTTGATGTTTGAAGCAAATGTCCTAAGTAACACTGCTTTCCCGCCTATGGGGTTTCCGCTGCCTGGCAGTACTACAGTGTAAAGTACATTGCTTTCCACAGATTCCCTGAAGGCACTGTCATCCATGTAAACGCTGTGAAGGGCGTTCACAAGTGGGTATATGGGATCCATGTGTTCATTTGCCTCATCCTCTCCTGAAGGTTCTCCTGCCCTGGCCATGCCAATATGTGCATGGGCATCTATGAATGCCGGAGTAACGACACCCTCCGAAATGATTTCACCTTTGGGCTTAGTCGTGCTTAATTCAATTATGTCTTTCTCAAAGCCTATGTAAACATCTTTCAGGATCTCCCCATTATTGTACAGGGTTGCAGCTTTTACATACTTCATATTACATGATGTGATCCTTTGTATTTTCAATTTATGGAACCCGTGATAACCTGAATGTTGCGGAACAGCGGAATTTTTCCCCTGGCGGAATAGATACGAGGCCAATTCCATTGTTGAATGCATCCGGGGCGGCACTCATGGGCTCTGCTGCAATTGACTCCTTGCAGGCAAATTGTCCATTGTACAACACCAGATATGGCATGTTGTTATTTTCTAAGACTATTCGCCTGTCCCCTGCGAAAAGCACCGGGGTGCTGTTTGTGACATATGTGTTGTCAAATGGCATACCGCCTTTGGAACTGAGGGCTTTTGGTTTTATGGCAGTTATGGTGCCATCAGGGAAAAACCCTGATTCGAAGTTGAGCCGAAGGAGGTTCTGTTTTGACTCTATTGCCCAGGAATCCTTGAACCTGAAATATGGGTGCATTCCTGCCATGAATGGCCCGTTAACGCTGCCCTTGTTCTCAGCTTCGATATGTATGGAGAATGAACTGGAATTAATTTCAAAATCCAATTTCAGGAACAGTTCCGTAGGATAATTTGAAGTTGAGAGTTTGATGGTGAAGATTCCTTTGTTCTCCCCTGCCTTCTCTGCAGCCCAGTCGAGTTCTCTGGTAAGGCCATGGATGCTGTGCTCCCCGCTGTTCTTTGGAAGCAAGTATTGCTTGCCTTCCCATACATACATTGCGTTTCTGACCCTTCCGGCATAAGGAAGCATAATGGCCATTCCACCATGGGTCTGCACCCCGTCCTCACTGGGTTTCAGAATTTCAAGGCCATCCAGAACAAGGGATTTTACATAAGCGCCTTTTTCCATTATTTCCACTGAGCTTCTGCCATCTGCAAGGATCAAGATTTATCTCTCCTGTATTGAATAGGAGTTTAGCTCTCTTAACTTTTTTCTGATTGGCCTTCGCCCAGTGCACTCAACCCAAGGCAAGTCTAATACCCAAGCATACTGCAAATCGCTAACCTTAATTTTCATTTGCCCCTACTGGGATGTTGAAAGAAATTCAGGTCTTGGATGATGTATTCATATCAGAACTCCACTGCATCTATCTGAGGGATATATCAACCGCTGTTGTTTCCGATCTGCACCTTGGCTTTGAGGAAGAAATGAACCTGCATGGCCTCTTCCTTCCAAAACTCCAGAGGGAACATGTCGAAGGCATGATTGACCGGATCATTGAAAGGTACAACCCCGATAGGCTCATAATAAACGGGGATTTCAAGCACGAATTCTCTAAGAACCTTCCTCAGGAATGGGATGATATCATGCATTTCATATCCCGCTATGAGAAACAGTTGAAACTCCATTTTATAAGAGGGAACCATGACAATTACCTTATCACTATCCTGAAGAGAAAAAACATAGAGATCACCGAAACGTTTGAGGATGACCGATATTATATCTACCATGGAGATCGGGACCAGAAATTCAGGAAAATTACAATTCTTGGCCACGAGCATCCCTCCCTTGTTCTCAGGGACAGGGTCGGAGGAATGTTCAAGATTCCTGCGTTCGTGTTCAACGAAGAATCAAAGATCCTCATTACTCCAGCAATGAGCTTCTTCTCCTCTGGCACAGATGTTGCACAGAGCCTTCTGAGTGAGGAACATTTTACACCTGTTCTTAGACACACAGATTCCAGCAAGTTCCGGGTGTATGGAGTTACCGAGGAATTCGGTCTTGTGGACTTTGGTTACCTTAAGGACATACAGGCCAACCGGCAATAGGAAACTGAGTGCCTCTAACGCTTTCAATTTCACCTGAAAATAAAGAGCAAAATGCTTAAAGACCTGCCATATCACCTAATACTTTTAATAAAACCGTGCAATCAACGGTAAAGCCCTGGTAGTGTAGCGGCCTATCATACGAGCCTGTCGAGCTCGTGACTCGGGTTCAAATCCCGGCCAGGGCGTGCCTTACAAATCCTACGGAAGAATTGTTAGCATCCTGAAATCTTCCTTGATACGGAATTCCTTTTTTTAATTGTGAATGGCAAATGGGCGAGAATTATTGATTATTTACTACACAACCTCATCAAGGCTAACCACTTCCTCAATGAAATTGACATGATCAGCCCTGGCAGGCTTTTTCCAGTTTTCAGTTATTCCTTTTAGAAATTGTATTTGGAGGCTCTTTTCAACTATGTAGTAGGATATCTGCTTCTCAAGGGTAATTTCCATCTGCAGAAAAATTGGACCAGTATATCGCTTTATGACTTCATTTGAAAAATCTGTGAAGAATTTAGATTTAATCTGGAATTCCACTAAATTGTCATCCATGCTCACAATCTCACTTCTGGCATTGCCCTTAATGGCAGGGACTTCGGTCTTGAAAATCAGTTTCTGGATCTGACCTTCTGAGAACTCTTTAGGAATGTACTTTCCAAGATTCTGCATAATTCCTTCATTCTGTCTCTTGATCTGCTCGGAATCGTACCTCCAAGTTGTCTTGACTAACAAGAAATCTCCAAGGCTGTTGCCGTTTCTGGAGTATAACTGGAGAAGGTATGGCAAGCCTTTGCCTTGTGGCCCGGAATAAATGAAGCGTTTTGAAAACAGGTGATCTTTTATCAAAAATTCAGTTATAATGTCATTGACTTCCTTAGCAACGGACTTGTTGTATTCCACATTTACATAAATATCTCCCTTGCTGTGGAATAAGTTTGGATCGACGCGGCACCCAGGTATGGCATTGATCCGTTCATAAAATGGAATTACAAACTCCGGGAATTCCATTTCCAGGATTGTGTTGTGCACGCTAGACTTTTCTCCTCCACCCCATGATGCCAGGAAATTGTGGAGGGCATCTTTTTCATTCTGGGTCGGTTCAAACCCGAGATTCATGTACGCCTTCAGCCCCTCACTGCCCCATCGTAAGTTTCCTGCCCAGTAAAGACATGCTTAATCTGTTTAGCGTGATTCATTTTCTCACCTTTTTCATGGATTAGAGGAATTAATAGCTAATACCTCTTCTAAAGTAATCCGGCAA
>JAJZKS010000128.1 GCA_021850835.1 Thermoplasmata archaeon | reverse complement strand
GTGTTTACATATGGAATCAGTCGAAGAAGGCTCCAACATAATACACAAGTTTAATATCTCATATGAGTGATTAAAGGCTAATGGAGCCAGTTAGAATAGGCAAGGTAAAGGAGGTCTACGACGAAGGAGAGACCCTTCTTTTCAAGTTCACAGACAAGATTTCTGTTTTTGATAAAATGATACCAAATCTTATTCCACATAAGGGGGAATCACTCTGCAGAACCTCTGCACACTGGTTTAAGATGACTGAGGAATCTGCAAAAGTTTCTACCCACTTCATTGAATGCCCGGCCCCCAACGAGATGAGGGTCAGAAAATTCTACGTTCCGGAGGGAAAAGGGAATCCTTACGAGGTGGAGTATGTAATCCCACTGGAATTTGTGGTCAGATATTACGTTGCTGGGTCCCTCTTTGATAGAATTAAATCCGGAAAGGTTACACATGACGATATTGGACTCAACCATGCCCCAAAATACGGAGAAGAACTGGATGACCCATTTTTCGAAGTTACGACAAAATATGAGAAGTTTGACAGGGTCCTCACAAAGGGAGAAGCCATCGAGATAGGGGGCCTTTCAGGCTCTGAACTGAACAATATCAGGGAAAGCATTCTCAAAATCGACAGGAGATTGAACAAGCAGGTTCTCACACGTGGCCTGATTCATGTGGACGGCAAGAAGGAATTTGCCTTTGGCGCAGGAAGGGAACCCATTGTGATAGATACATTCGGCACCGCTGATGAGGACAGATTCTGGGACAAGAAAGACTATGACGCCGGCAATATCGTTGAATTAAGCAAGGAATTTGTGAGGCAATATTACAGATCCACGGGTTACCATAAGGAACTATACGATGCAAGGGAATACAGCAAACCAGAGCCGGAAATTCCAGCGCTGCCGGATGACATGGTAAAAAAGACCTCTGATCTTTATGTTACTATGTATGAGAGAATAACCGGGGAAAAATGGTAAGGGATCACTGTATCCCAAGTTCTATCTGAGTCTCGATATAATGCCATAGGTGGTGTTCTATTTCATATGACCACAAGGCCTCCGGGACTTCCACAAACGCCAGAAGTGGTGTAAGGAAGAACGATTCCAGAGCAGCTACTCCAAGGTTTTTAAGCCATTCGCCAACACCAACCTTAATCTTAAAATTTGAAGATGTGCCTTCTACAAGTATTGTATAAGCACGGTCCCCTGCAAGCAGTGTCCTGAAAATTCCGCCCTTCTTTGCCTGTATCAGGTAACCATTGGGATGCTTTGAAGACTGGAGCCTGAATCCCTCTTCTTTGAAAAACTCCTCTAACAGCGCTTCCAGTTTGTCCAGGTTGGCATTCTTGCCAACGTAATCTCTCTGAGCATATTTCATGCCAGTCTATTGCCGCTTTGGATTTAAACAATACTTGGATTATCAACAAATAATCATATATCCGATAACACTTGTTCAGATGTTGAGAGAATCCCAGTACGTTCAACTCGTTAAGCCATTCATTGCTTCGCAGGGCATTAAGACAGTCCTTTCCATAGATCTGGAGACACTGATCCGGAATCAGAAGGATTTCCTCACAGACGAAAGAATCATAGCTATTTCCCTGACGTATTACAATGAGGGGCTGAAGACAGAGCTTTTCATTGCCAATGATGACTCACTGGAAGAGGAGAACAGGCTCCTGGATGAACTGGATCGTTTTATCTTGGATTTCAAGCCCTCAATCATTATTGGATACAACCAGTGCGGATATGATATTCCTTTGCTCAGGCTCAAAATGAGAAACAGGACATATTCAAGGCAGCTGTGGAACCTCAAGTACTTTCTATCAGTTGCCTACTGCCTGGACATGATGCCCGTTATATCAGATTATCTCGAAGCGATAGATGGTGATTACAAATTCAGGAAACTATCAGAGGTGGTAATCCATGAGGGCTTCAACCATCTTCCTCTTGACAGGAAAAAGAATATTGTAATCAGAGATGGCATGAACATAGGTGAGGTAATAGAAGAACTCTGGCGTTCACGCTCCACCGAATTCCTGGATTACTGCCGTGGAGATACCAGGGATGTTTTCACCATATTCCAGGATATCTTTGGTAGCAGCGGAACCTTTAAAAAGTGAATTGGTCAGAAGTTGCCGAAACGGGCGATTACATCTGACAGGTTGTCCATGTAGTCCTTGAAAATCCTCAGTACGTCCCTTGAAGTGATAACACCAATGAGTCTCCCATTCTCGACTACCGGTACTCTCCTCACTCCGTGCTTGTTCATAAGGACCGTAACCTGGTCAGTTGGCGTTTTTGGGTCCACTGACATAAGGGGTGCATTCATGATATCCTTAAGCTTCACATTCTTCGGTTCTAGATCTTTTGCTATGACCTTGTTTACAAAATCCCATTCCGTTACTATCCCATAAGGCTTGTCATCAACCTTGACAATGACGAAGCCAACGTGATCATTACCCATGATCTTTGCCGCCTCGCTCGCCGAGACCTCCTCGCCAAGCATGAAAGTGTATTCCTTCATAATGTCTCTAGCATAAAGTACCATGAACCAGTATTGTGCAAAAGTATATAATTTCATTATGAGAGCAATAAAGGCATAATTAGCCAGTTGAACTATGTCTCTAAAATTTAGTTTGTGCCAGCACAAGTAGATTAAATGTACTATATTGATTATTAGGTATGCCTAAAAAAATTTCAAATACATTGGCTAAATTACCTGATGTCATGTTCATGAGCAGCCATAGTGTAGAGGTGATATGACCATTTTCCTCACACACTTTTCAGAGCTTCTCATACTCACAATCATAATCGGATTTTCAATATTCATATCATTCCCAGTACTGTATGCAAGAAAACTGAACAACAAAGGGCTGACTCTGCTTACCGCATTGGCTATCGGAATCCTGTTCTTCCTTCTAGCAGACATATTCGGAGATGTGGCCGCCACCATTTATCCATCTGGTTCATACATTGCCAATGCCGGCCTTTCTGCAGCCTTCGTTATTTCCATGAGCGCTTCGTTCCTCTTCCTGTACTTGCTGCAGCACGGGAGGAAGACAGGGCCCAATTATAATCCGATGCACGTATCCTTGATCGTGGCAATCGCCATCGGTTTCCAGAACCTGACAGAGGGACTCGTGTTTGGCGCTACCTGGGCAACTGGTTTGTCTGGTTTGGCCACAGTGATATTTGTGGGCTTTGTGCTTCAGAATTTCACAGAAGGATTTCCAATTGTATCTCCGTTTCTGAATTCTGAGAGACCAAAAGCATTCGTACTCACTCTGTTGTTCCTCGTTGGGGCGGTTCCTACAATACTGGGAAGCATCTTTGGATTTTTCTACAGCAGCGATTACCTCAATGTTGTGTTCGATGCACTGGCAATCGGCTCTATCCTTTATGTCCTTCTGCCAATGCTGAAATCAGTGTTTTCCACCATAGGGACAGGCAGCGAAGTCTACCTGGGGCTCCTGGGAGGCTTTCTTGTTGGATTTCTGGTCAATATAATATAAACTGATCTGGCTTTTGTTATACTTTCTATGGGAATGGTTCTTACGAAACAAGGAAAAGCATATTACAAATCATAGAATTGCGATCAAAGGGCTTTAATAGCAAAAGAAAATTCTGCTTTAGCCAGTTATCAAAGGAAGTGAATTTATGGATCAAACTTTACATACCGGTACAACAACCGTTGGAATTACGGTAAAAGACGCTGTGATCATGGCAACAGAAAGGAGAGTTACCATGGATCATTTCATAATGCACAAAGATGGAAAGAAACTCCATCAGATTGACACACACGCTGCTATGACCATCGCCGGACTGGTGGGAGACGCCCAGGTTCTAGTTAGATACATGGCAGCAGAACTTGAGCTTTACAGGCTCCAGAGGCGAGTGAACATGCCTATAGAAGCAGCTGCAACACTTCTCTCAAACATACTCAACCAGTCAAAATATTACCCCTACATGGTCCAGATACTTGTGGGAGGTTTCGACAAGGCACCCCACATCTTTTCAGTAGATGCAGCCGGCGGTTCAGTGGAAGATATCTATGCCAGCACAGGATCGGGTTCACCCTTTGTCTACGGTGTCCTTGAGAACGGCTTCAGAAAGGATATGAGTGTTGATGAGGGCATTGAACTGGTTATAAGGGCCATATCAGCAGCCAAGGCAAGAGACTCTGCTTCCGGTGGGATGATTGATGTAGCAGTAATAGACAAGAAGAACGGCTACAAACAAGTTCCTGAGGAAGAAGTACTAGAGAGAATAAAAAAATTCAAATTAGTAGTATAAATTTAATCCCTACTATTATCAAATTTAACCGGGGCGTTCCCAACAATGTCTTTTAGAGATTACCTTACAGAAGCAAGAGCTATTTTCGATAAGCTATATCCAGAGCACGAGATAACAGAAGTAGATTACGAAGGGCCAACCATAGTTGTCTACACAAAGAATCTTGAACTTTTTTCCAGACGGGAGGATCTAGCCAAGCAGATAGCACAGGAAATGAGAAGAAGAATTGCGATTAGGCCTGATCCATCCATAATGCTCCCCGAAGAGGAAGCAGAGAAAATCATAAAGGAGATCATTCCTGAATCTGCAGGATTCAAGGACATGTATTTTGAATCTGACACGGGAGAGGTCGTTATTGAAGCTGAGGAGCCGTCCATAATTACATCCCGGGATTCTGAGTACATTGTGTCCATCAAGGAACAGACCAAATGGTCTCCAAGAGTTGTCAGGGCTCCGCCAATGCATTCAAGAACAGTCAAGGAAATGCGGGAGTTTCTCCGAGAGGTGAAACAGGAAAGGAAAGTATTCCTGCACAATCTGGGCGAGAAACTCAATGTCCCACCCATGCCGGGCGAGACCTGGGTAAGGGTAACGGCCCTCGGTGGCCACAGGGAGGTTGGTAGAAGCGCCACACTGATTTCTACCAACAACTCCAAGGTCCTTGTGGACTGCGGAATGCTGAATACTAATGAAGATGATAATCAGCCATGGGCAAGTGCCCCTTACCTATATGTCCCGGAAATTCAACCTTTCACTTCCCTGGACGCAGTAATACTTACACATGCACATCTTGATCACTCCGGCCTGCTTCCCATACTCTACAAGTACGGATATGAAGGCCCCGTATACATGACACCCCCGACAAGAGACCTTTCAGCGCTTTTGCAGAACGATTACATCAAGGTTGCCCACGTTGAGGGCCATAAGGGGCCATATGAGTCCAAACATGTCAGGGAAGCCCTGAAGCGGTCCATAGTACTTAGATACAACGAGACGACCGATATCACCAGGGACATGAGGTTGACATTCTATAATGCGGGCCACATTCTTGGGTCATCCTCCGTGCATCTCCATATTGGTGAAGGGCTATACAACATTGTACTCAGTGGCGACGTGAAATTTGAAAAGACGTGGTTATTCAACCAGGCAAACAACAAGTTCCCGAGGGCGGAAACGTTCATGACAGAATCAACCTATGCCGGAAGGGATGATTACCATCACCCTCGTGCAGAGGCATCCAACAACTTTGCCGACATTGTGAACAGAACCTTTGATAGGGGAGGTTCAGTGCTTGTCCCTGTTTTCGCAGTGGGAAGAAGCCAGGAAGTCATGCTTGTGGTTGAGGAAGCCATAAGGACACCGTAGACAAAG
>JAJZKS010000127.1 GCA_021850835.1 Thermoplasmata archaeon | reverse complement strand
GGGGCTCAATTTGCCAAATTTAATGACCTCTGACTTGTAGTCCAGACTCAGGGACTCAGCCTCTTTTTCTCTGGAAAAAAGGACATTAATGCCTTTAGAGGTCAGTTTTTCCTTAATAATTTCAGACATATGTCACCTAATTCTTGCGATAATGAGAAAATAGTAAAAGGTTTCGCAGGCTTCAGGCAGTGAAGATTTATCCTTCAGCCCGAGAATGCTTCATTTGTGAGAATTTAGCCAACTTTCTATGATTACAAAGTTTGAAAATGGTATGGCTTGGATCGTCACCTGTGCTTGGTTATTATGTCCACAAGGGCTGGCTTTCGATCCTTCATGACCACTTTCAGTGCTTCTTCCACAGCATTCCTGATTTCTCCGGGTGAGGTAACAGGTCCCGCACCATACAGGCCATAAGACTGTGCCATTTTCCCAAAATCCACTGCAGGGTCAGTGATATCCCCTCCTATTCGGAAAGCCATATCAGGGTCCCGTCCCCTTGCCGCAGCTACAAGCCTGTTATGTTCAGCATCATTGTAATATGACCTGTTGTTGAACATCACCACAAGGAGCGGCAGTTTGTAATGTGCAGCAGTCCACAGGGCACTGGGAGTGAAGAGCATGTCCCCGTCGGACTGGATATTAATTACAAGTTTCTTAGGATCGTTCCTGTATGCAAGTGCAACACCTATGGAAGAAGGCAGACCATATCCAAGGCCTCCTGCGCCGCTGGTACCGTAGTAGCAGCCAGGTTTTTCAAATGCCCAGAGCCGCCTGCACCATCCATCTAATGGCCCGGCATGCAGGGAGCCCCCAGCAAGGACCCAGTCGTAGCCCTTTATGGATTCCCAGATCTCGCTTGCCAGCCGGGGCAGTGATATTGGGATGTCGTCCCAGCCTCGCCTGGAATCCTCAAGGACCTTTTTCACCATGTTGTCATGCTGTTTTGAAAGCGTTGCTTTCCTTTCCTGGATGGTTGAATTGTATTTGCTGCCTGATTCACGAATCATGTCCGTGCAGATTTTCGTGAGGGAAGGAATGGCTGTTGAGGTATCAGCCTGTATGGAATATGATACGGGATACAGCCTCTGGTAGTCCGCAGCCCAGCTTCTCTGGACCAGATCATTCAGGCCAATGCTCACAAGCTTCGCATCCCTGCCCAGGAGACTGTTGATTTCCCTTGTTTCCTTATTGGTCTTTGAAAGTGCCTGTTCAAGATTGTTTACATCCAGGGCGAGGACAAAATCTGCTGCTCTCATCACCTCTGTTTTCCCCTGGGTCAGGTCCTGGGGGTGGCTGTTAGGGAAGCTGAATCCATCTCCCTGATCAATGACAGCAGCACCTGTGGTTTCTGCCAGCAGAACTAGTGCGTAGACAGCCTCTGGTTGCAGCTTACCCACTGAACCAGCCAGTATGACGGGATATTGTGCATCAAGCATCTCCTTTGCAAGTTTCTGCAGTGTTCCCGTGCCAGTCTCAATCTTCAATGGAGCGGGATGCTCCTCACGGTATTTCCCCAGTTCCATGGAGCTTGTCTTCTTCTCCAGGTATCCCCCATCAAGGCAGATGTATACAGGGCCGTGTGGTTTGGACATTGCAGTGTTGTAAGCCCTTGCAAATGATTCGGGGACACTTTCCATGGTCCATGGGAAATCATCCCACTTCACATAATCCCTGATAAGCTGGTTTGGGAAGTTGGCTGTGTGTATCCAGTCAATCCAGGGCCTGCGGTTGTTCATATCCATTGGGCCCTCAGCCCCTATGAGGATTATTGGAACACGATCGACCCACGCGTTATATATAGCCATTGTGGCGTGCTGCAGCCCCACAAGGTCGTGGAGCACAACTGCCAAAGGCTTGCCTGTAGCCTTTGCATAACCATGCGCCATTGCAACAGCAATCTCTTCATGGCAGACGGAAATGGCTTCTGGGTAACTGCTGTCGCCTGCCTTCAGGGCATTTTCCCTCAAATTAACAAGCGATTCCCAGATACCGCGGAAGGTTGCCCCTATATTGGCAGGAACATACTCAATTCCATAGGCTTTGAGCAGCTCAACGAATAAATCTGAACCATAGATGTCTTTTCCTTTTGCGTCGTGGCTATTGACATTACTCCTCACTTTTGCCTATTTTCAAATTATATTTAATGGTTTTTTTGAAAAAACACTGAAAATTATTTCAAAAAATATTGCAAAGTAGAGTAAATTATATAAGCACCTTGCCACATTAGCTTGTGAGAATGACAGCTTCTAGCATACCACAGACAGAAGGAACTGGCGCCCCGACTAAATTTACAGCCACAAACGGGTTGCAACTGAGCGTTTCCTTTGTAACATATTTGCTTGATATATTGAGTTTTATCATTATCTCATTTATTGCCCTTCCATTCGGGAAGGCAATCTACCCGGGGAGTGTTGCCAACTCCCTGTTGGTGGTATGGGGTGGATTTGCAGCGGGCGCAGTACTGAGGCCGTTAGGCGCAGCAATTGTCGGACCAATGTATGATAGAATAGGCAGGAAACTGGGTATAACCGTGGGACTTGTAGGATCCACGGTTTTCACAGCAGTGCTTGGGCTTCTGCCCACATATGCACAGGCTGGCCTGTGGTCACCGACTCTTTATATCATATTGAGACTGATTGCCGGTTTATTCATTGGAGCATTGATTGCAGGCGGGCTCGTCTTTACAACTGAGAACCTACCTGAAAAACTGAGAGGACTTTTCACTGGTTTTGCAGAGTCCGGCGCAAACTGGGCTCACTTCCTCGGAGCAGCCTGGCTTATTGTGATAAGCTTAGTCTTCGTAGGTGCTGCCTATGATACAGTGGGCTGGAGATATTACTTCATAGTGGTGCTGATACCGTTCTTCTTTGTCCTTCCATTCCTCTATTTCGTGAAGGAATCCGATATCTTCGTCAGGACAAAAGCCAAGAGGAAGACAACAGATCATGTTTACAAGGCCATGTTTGCAAAGGGCCAGATGAGAAAGACCTTCCTTATCACCCTCTCTGCTTCTATCGGTATCCTTGGATATGATAACCTCACTGAGAACCAGTTCCCCACATTCCTGGGATTAGTTAACCACGTCCCCCATCCGGATATTGCAACACTGGTGCTCATCGGCGCACTAGGCGCATTTGCAGGGTCAATAGTTGGTGGCCTGGTTTCTCAGAGAATGGGAAGAAAACCCTTTGGAATTATTGGCCTGGTCGTAATGATACCTCTGAGCCTCCTGTTCCTGTACCTTGGTGGCCTGAAGGGCACTGAGTACTACATGATACTCCTGACCATCCTACCGTTCTATTTCGTTCCGGCGCTGACAAAGGTCAACCTTACACTGTTCCTCAATGAAACATTCCCAACAGGATTGAGATCAACGGGAGTCGGTGTTAACTGGAATCTTGGATACGGAGTAGCAGCAGTGTGGCCCTTGTTTATCACTTATGGATTCAAGATATACGGGTTATCCTTCTACGCGGTAGGCCAGACCATATTCCTTGTGCTTCTGTCCATTGTTGCCCTTGCAGCATTTGTCTTATCAAAGGAGCCCATTGGAAACATTTCCAGAGAAGAAATAACCCTGTCCGAGGGAACTGCAAACTAAACCCAATTTTCCCTTTTTTTATTTTTAATTTTTAAATATAGAAATTTTTTATTGTACGATATTTAATCCAATTTAAGGGGCCTATTTATTCGCCAATGCCTGTATGCATCAAAGCTGGATGCTGAGAATGAAGCCCCAGAGGTGACCTGATTGGGGAATCATGGGTGCTTCAGTATGACATTGAGAAGGACCTGGTTTTCTTTTTCATGCATATGATCAAGTGAATCCTCAAGTGCCGGCATAACGTCATCAGGTTTTTCCAAACGCATTGTGTAAGCCCCGCAGGACTGTGCAACATGCTCAAACTCCGGAGAAGGGCTGAGAACTGTGCCCGGGAAATTGTGGGTTTTCACTGCCTTGCCTTCTGGGTACATTTTAGCTACCGGCCCTCTTGAAGCCATCCACGCATGGTTGTTGTAAATAACAGTCATGATAGGTAGCTTGCTCGCCCTGGAGACGAAATGGCTTGCTATGGGCTCATTGTACATATAGGAGCCATCCCCGAGAAGCGCTAGAACATCAGAATCCGGAGATGCAAGTTTCGCCCCGAGTGCAGCACCCATGGACCATCCAAGCCCGCCGAAGGGTGGCGTACTGAAAGTTCTCCCAAAACTGCTGATAGGCGCATATTCGTAAAATGGTGATCTCACGGTTTCAGTAAACACGATCTTGTTTGCGTCCAGAATGGTCCCTATGCAATATGAGAGCCACCTTGGGTCTATGGGTGTGTCATCCTTGTGATCCTTCGCCTCTTTCATGTATGAGGCCAGCATTGTTTCATGGTCCCTGCTTACCCTGGACCTCCTTTCTTCAACAGTTTTCCCGGTTTCAAGGGATTTGCCAAGTTTAAGGGCAACTTCCTCGTTCAACATTTTCAGGGCTGTTTGCGCATCCGCCCTGATCCTTATATCAGCCCTGAACCCCCAGGTAGGCATCCTTTCCTTCATGGGATCAACATCAAGGTGAATGACGGTTGCATCAGGATCCGGCTCAACAGCGTTTGGGAACCATGGTACGTCCACATCGAGCACAAGCAGAAGGTCTGCAGATTTCATGTACTCGTTGAAAAGCTTGCCGCCGATTGACCCCACAAACATCTGTGAAGTTGTGGGAAAATTCATGTAATAGAAATTCTGTGCAACCGGGATAGCCATGGACTCTGACAGTTTCAGCAATTCCTCAGGCGCCCCAATATTCCTTCCTAACTGGCTTGTAATTATGAGTGGTTTCCTTGCACCAGTTATGAGGCTGGCCACCCTCTGGATGGTCTCATTTGATGGCACAACGGGTTCAGCAGGGCTCGGTTTCCTTACTGGAGTTGCAGGCGGAGCTTTCTCAGAAATCCGTTCTCTAGGAAGCGTCATGTATACTGGACCCTTGAGGTCACTCATGGCTACTTCATAAGCTCTTGCAAGTTCCTCTCCTATCTGTTCCCCGAACCGGTGTTCCCAGTCCCATTTTGTGAACTGCCTGAGCATCGCCCCCTGGTCCCTCAGTTCCTGGTTCCAGTGAACAGGGATTTCCTTGCTTCCGAATACTGCCTTCTCAGTCACTGGGGTCCTTCCTGCGAACAGCATGAGGGGAATGTTCATGGATTGGGCGTTCAGGACGTTATTGAGTGAATTTGCGGTTCCAGGCGTAGTATGCACCATGACTGCCGCCGGGGTGTGTGCAATCATGTAATAGCCAATGGCCATTGCAACGGCAGGGCCCTCGTGCGGTACGAGGATAACCTCAGTCCGGGGAATATTTTCCATGGACATTTCTGCAAGGCTCTCTATTATTGGAGCGTAATCTGTCCCGGAGTTCATGAAGGCGTATTTTACACCCATGTTGTGCAGTTGTTCAAGCAATACCCTTGAGACGGACTTTTCATTCCTGCCTCCCATGTTCACACTGTTGCCTTTGTTCGTAATGGCTTGCAATGTGTCCTTAGCTAAAGAAAATTTTGCTCTCTTAAAATCGCTCCATTATTGGATCCAGAAAATTTTGTCAGCTGCTTTGAATTCTTATGGAAAGGAGAAATGGAGCAGGAAATTGTGCCACCCTTTTAAAATTATAAGGGGGGCACCTGGC
>JAJZKS010000004.1 GCA_021850835.1 Thermoplasmata archaeon | reverse complement strand
GTCAATGACGCAATAAAGAAGTTCGAAAATATTTACACTCAGATAGTGGAGATTGCAGAGAAGGAAAACTCAATGAGGAAGCTTCTCCATGAAATAGACAAGACCAAGAGGCGCTCCAACGCCATCGAGAACATACTTATTCCGCAGCTCACATATTCAGCAAAGATCATCAGGATGAGGCTGGATGAGATCGAGAGGGACATGTTCACTACACTGAAAATGGTAAAGAGGAAGATTAACAGGAAATCCCAGGAGGCAGTTGCCTGATGAAGTACTGGAAGCAGCAGCTGAAGCTGGACAGGAACAGGGTATTCACGAGGGAAGAGCTCTTGAGAAACAGGAATCTCAGGAGGTTCAAGAAGCTGAGGACTTTCTTCCTGCTCTTCAATCCCATGGTGTCCATTGTGCTGCTTTCAATGCTCTTTACAGGGGTGATCTGAAATGGAAGATCTTGAAACACTTAAGGTAATCAAGGAAAAGGAAAACTCAATCAACAACGAAGTCGCACTTCTCAAGAACGAGAAAGATAAACAGCTTCAGGAAATGGAAGCCCAGTTTGCATTGAAGGTGAAAGAAAACGAGGAAAATCTCAGGCTCCAGGCTGCAAAGGAAGTTGCCGATGTCACTGGCAAGGCTAAGTCCAGGGCGGAGAGCATGGTTCTTTCAAGCAGGGAAAAAGCTGACAGGCTGAAGCTGAAACTATCAGACAGGGAAATAGAGAAGATTGCTTCTGATCTGCTGAAATCCTATCTAGAGGGTATGTAATGGCACTGATGCCGGAGAAGATGCTGAGAGTAAGGATCATCGGATCCAACATGCGCAAGGACCACATCATTACCGCGCTCCATGACGCAGGGGTCATACAGCTTGAAAATGTTGAACCCGATCTCACAAGGGCCATGGGCCAGGCAAAACCCGGCGAACTGTACAGGAAAGTGAACAGGTACCTCCAGATATACAGGGGATACGAGAACATACTTCCCCACCTTCCTGTGAAAAACACCAGGGCATTCGGAAGCATGGATGAGCTCCTTTCAGAGGCTTCAAAAATCGATCTCGAGGAAGAGCTGAAAGTGCTCAAGTCCAGGGAGTCGGACCTCCTGTCGGAAATAAAGGAGATAAACAACAGGCTGGAGGCTGTGGGCTCCCTGATGGGCCTTGATTATGACCTTTCAATTTTCAACGGATCGGCCATCTCATCATACATCGCAAATGGCTTTGAGGACGGGGACGCGGTTTCCGTTATCAGGGAAAAGCTTCCCGAAGCAACCGTTTTCAAGCTTCCCAACCAGTCCGTGGTTGTCACAATTCCGGCAAGGAAGGATGCAGAACTTGCCAGGGTGGCTTCAGAACTTAAGTTCTCCATATCGCACATTCCTGAGATGTCGGGAAAACCTGAGGAATACAGCAGTGCCATGAAGGAAAGGCTTTCCGCAAAGACTAAAGACCTTGATGGGGTCCACAGTGAACTCAGGGAACTTTCTGAGCAGTATTATGAGCCTATCGCCCAGATCAGGGAACAGCTTGAGATCGAAAACAGGAAACTTGAGGTATCAGACAAGCTTGCCTCAACCCAGGATTCTTTCGCACTTGAAGGCTGGGTTCCCCAGAAACACTACCAGTCAATGGTGTCTCTGGTGAACGGCGCGGCCGAAAACAGCGTAATCATAAAGACCATTGAGACAAAGGAGGATCCGCCCACGCTTCTCTCAAACCCAAAAAGGTTCAGGGTCTTTGAGTTCTTCATCAATTTCTATTCGCTTCCCAAGGAGTTTGAGTTTGATCCCACCATGATTTTCGGCTTCATCTTCCCGTTCTTCTTCGGCCTCATGGTAGGAGACTGGGGTTACGGGCTTGTAATCCTTGCAGGCGCAATATGGATGAAGAGAAAGCTGACAACTCCGGGAGCCAAAACCATCCTTCCAAAGGGACTTACCAATTTCGCAATGACAGTCTTCGGACGGAACGCGCTTCTGGTTTTGGCCAGGACACTGGTACCAGGCGCACTTGTAGCCATAGTGGTGGGACTGCTTTTCAACGGTTTCTTCGGCTTTCCGCTTCTTCCTGTAACAGTGTTTGAAGTGGCTCCCAAGTTCACGGCTAGCATCATGGGATTCCCCCCTCAGCCATCAATCGTGCTTTTCCATCTTACGCTGGTGATACCCAAACTCCTCCTCTTCACGGGATACATCGGGCTTGCAATGGTATCATTCGGGCTTGTGCTGGGCCTGGCGAACGAGGCGAGGCGCAAGCACTGGAAGGGAGTCGGTGCAAAGGTCGGATGGCTCCTCATGGCCTGGGGAATCGCAATGTTCGGCCTGAACCTGATCCAGCATTCCAGCAATTTCTCATTCAGCCTTGCCACAAATCCGGTTGCTCCTATTTCCCTAGCTGGATTCATAGTGGGATTGGTGATAATGGCAGTCTCAGAGGGCACCGGCGGGCTGATAGAAATACCCTCAATCATCAGCCATATCCTTTCATACACCAGGATTCTGGGTATACTGCTTGCTGCAGTGTACCTGTCATATGTGCTTGACCTCATATTCCTCAAGGGGGTATCCAAGAGCCCTGCATTTGCCGCAATTGGGATACTTGTCCTCATTCTTGGGCAGCTTTTCACAATAGGCATAGCAATACTTGAGCCAGGAATACAGGGCGCAAGGCTTATTTATGTGGAATTTTTCTCAAAATTCTATTACGGGAATGGAAAGATATTCAGGCCATTCAAGACCACAAGAAAATACACCACGCCAAAATTCAGCCTGGAACCAGCCAAGAAGTAAGATTATCCGGGCGAACCCACCCTTTTTCCATTTCCTAGTTTCATATACTTTCTAAGGGCTATTACTGTCCAAGCCGCTTCTATTACACCAAAGGGCCAGGTTCCTGAAAGAAATCCGTAAGCTGAGGATCCAATGCAGGTAAGCCCGAACAGAAGCGTATAAATCCGGGACTTAGGCTCCAGCGCATAGAATGCCATCATGACTGCCAGGTCAATGGCGCCAAGGATATTGAGAATGGAAAGCGGTTCCATGGATGAGAATTCAAAACTAATTTAAGAATGCAGGGATTGCAAATGGATCCCATTGGAACCTGAAAAGATGGCGGCCATAGCAGACAGGATTGCTGCAGGAATTACTCCAAGGAAGTTTCCTGATGATTACGCTGAACCTGATCCCCACGGAGAGACAACACACATCCCCCGGGGAAAGGAAGTGAGCATGTACAGGGAACTCGAAGGAGTCTTTGTCATGATCGATGGGGACAGGCTGTTCTTCAACCAGCCTGCTTTCGCCAAATTCATATTCTATTGCGCCAAAGCCGGGGTTACTGAGGTTGCTGTTCCCGATGCAAAGGTGGCGAAGAAGGCCGTGAAAGGGTTGGAGCAGGAGATCGGCACAGTCACTTACAAAATAGAAAGCGAACTTGAAAACCTGAATCTACAGGAAGAAGAAAAGAGGTTAATTTTCCAGGCAGCTCTTGACAGGCTGGGTCTTGGCTACTACTCTGAAATTGTATCTAGGGAAGAGCTCTGGTAGGCTGCAGAACAGCCTCACCGTTCAGTAACTTTTCCAGCGCTGGCCCAGTTCCTTTGGCCTTTGTGGGGGTATTTGGGTTCCTCCCGATTGCCTCAAACTATTCTTAAGCACTCTCTACAAATATCTAAAAATACCACTACAGAATGCAATTCTAAGGAAATAGAGTGAAATAAATGGCAAAAAGAATAGTTGTAGCCATAACAGGTTCAACTGGAGCTGTTTACGGCTACAGGATGCTTCTTGCAGCAAGTAAGGTTAAGGGCCTGGAAACCCATGTGATTATTTCCGAAGGCGCCACAAAGACCATAAAGCTTGAAACAGGCATGGAAGCAAGCGAGCTTGAAAAGCTTGCATTCAGGGTATATGACGAGTTTGATTTCACAGCCAATATAGCAAGTGGCTCATTCATCACCTCCGGTATGGTTGTGGCCCCATGTTCAATGAAGACCCTGTCATCAATCGCAATGGGTTTCGAGCATAATCTGGTCTCGAGGGCAGGCATGGTTACGCTTAAGGAGAAGAGGCCGCTCATACTTCTGGCAAGAGAGACTCCGCTAAACCTAATTCACCTGAGGAACATGGTGCAGGTTACCGAGGCAGGAGGCACAATCATGCCACCACTGCCCCCGTTATACTTCGGGGAGAAGGACATAACAAAGCTGGTTGATCTAACTGTTGGCAGGGTGCTGAATATGCTTGGAGTAGAAACCGGCCTGATGAGGGAATGGGGCTCTGAAGGCAACTCGCCAGAACTGGATTGATGCCCATTTGCTCTTTTATCTATAAGGGAAAATTTTCTAGACAATGTGACGAAGTTTTCCATAAGCTGAGAAACGAATCCACCGCCATTTTTGCACAGTAAGCTTTTGGGCGAAATAGCTGCAAACATCAAAGTTACCAGAGCATGAAAAACATTGGCAGATTAGGGGGTCATCTATTCAGGGCTGGAGCCTCTCAATATGTGCCTTTAGCATCCCAAAGGAATGCTGGTAATGATCCCTGACATGCTCCTCCTGGAATCTCAGGTCAGAAATGAGCGGGGATTTCTCAGAATAGTCCATGGATACGTCAACAATGGATGCTGAATAAAGCGCTTCGTCATTCTCTTCCCAGGAATTGACCCTCTTTGCATTGAGGACAATGTACAGAACAGATGGAAGATCCTGGAAAATGAGAGTGCATCTCCCCCTGCTCCTCAGAAGGACCTGTGATCTTGATTTCCTGTACACAAGAAGGAAGATTTTCTCATGGTTCTGCGCCACCACCTGGTAGGGCGAAAGAAGTGCGACGTGCGGAAATTCATTCTGGTCTACGGTCAGCAGGAATACAACACTGTTCTCCCTGTTTTCCCTCGAAAAAATAAGTTTTTCCAATACATTGTCAGGCAAACTGGCGCCAATTGAAGTTGACATGCCTTTGGATTTTCCTGAGGTTAAAATGTTTTGTTGGTATGCAAAATTTGGTATTGGGCTTAGGTTCATTCCTCAAATTCAATGGGAAGCTGTTCGCTTATCCATCTCTGCATGCCGCCTAAAACATTTGCAACATTGAGCCCATTATCGGCAAGGAAAAGGGCCGCAATCTCGCTCCTGTTTCCGTGGGCGCATACTATGGCATACCTGTCGCTCTTGTTGAACTCATCCAGCCTGGAGGGTAGCTCGTTCATGGGAATCTTCAAACTGTTCTTTATGGTTCCAGACTGCCATTCGTAAGGTTCCCTGACATCAATGACAGTATACCTGTCAAACTCCCTGTAAAGGTCATCGGGCGCCATTTCGCCGACGCTTGAGATGGGTTGGCCATCTTCCTTCCATTTTGCAAGGGAATCAGATATTGCCTCAACAACCTCAAGATCAACCTTCTTCAATTCCTCGGCGGCTTTTGCGCCAATTTCATGGGTCTCAGCAACTAGACCGAGGGCAATCTTTGTGCCATCAAGCCAGGATTTTATCGATCTTGCCCACCCATAAGCGCTGAAAGGCGCATTTACGGACCCGGGGATATGTGCCTTCATGAAGTCGTGGTTGTTCCTCGTGTCTAGCACCACGATCTCTTGAGACTGAATTTTTTCTAATAATGAAGCGTAGTCCATATTTCCTATCGGGTAGCGGATTTGTTTCCCCCTTATAACCTTAACATCCCAGAAAATTACCGCCAGTAAGTACGCAGGCAAGATGCTGAAAAGTAAACCTTTCCATGGCCATTGTTTTTAAAATTCTGCCATATTTATTTCACAAAGGAGTTAAAACCTACATGGGTTAAAATTATATGGTTGCATAATCTCTTCTGTCGGCAAATGTTTAAACCCGCTGAAGAAAAACAATTAGGACCAAGGCTAGGCATAAGCATTTGGTTTCTAGCGGCGGTTTTCTTCGCTGTAATGGTTTTTGTAATAGTTAACGTAAGTAATACCTGGAACATTTTCACAATCTATGGAACCCTATCATGGTCATTCGGCATGCCCATGGTGGTAGTGAGTTTCTATGGTGCCATGAAATCGGGAAGCCTGAAGCTCTCCAGCTATACTGGCAGGGTTTCAAACCTTATTGTTTTTGAAATTCCAACCATTGGTTCGCCCGATGTGCTCGGAGCACTTTACCGTGTAGTTGATTCCATCATAAAATTCGCCCCCAACAACCTGGACAACTGGAGGGTCGATGTTGTCACGGAGGAGCATTCCAAAGCCCTGAGTGAGATCAGATACCACTATTCCTCAGATTCCCATGTCAATATCGTTGTAGTCCCGAAGGGATATGAGACAAAAAGCAGGTCAATAAACAAGTCAAGGGCTATGCAGTATGGCCTTGATTACCACATTGAGAGGGGAGAGGTGAATGACCAGGTCTGGTATTTCCACCTTGATGATGATGCCTCAATAGGGGCAGACACTGTTGCTGCCATAGCAGAACACATAAAGTACAAGGGCAACAAGTATTACATTGCCCAGGGTGTCCTTGCCTTCCCGCACCACCTTTCAAAATCAATAATCGCCAAGTTTGCTGATTCAATGAGGCCAACAGATGACCTCACTAGATTCTACTTTTTCACAGCCCTCATAAAGACTCCTCTGGTGGGGCTTCATGGGGAAAATCTCCTGGTAAGGTCTGACATAGAGGCCGACATTGGCTGGGACAATGGGAACAGGCCCATCTCAGATGACAGCTGCTTCGGCCTGAGATTCTCAGAGAAATACCCGGGAAAATCCTCATTCCTTCCAGCGTTCACGTATGGCGCTTCGCCCTCCACCGTGAGGGATATGATCAGGCAGAGAAGGAGATGGCTCGTGGATCTCACAAACCTTGGCATCTATGGTCCCCTTCCATGGAAGTACAGGCTGGTTTTCATCTATTCAGTGCTGTTCTGGAGCAGCATGGTTGGGCAGAATGTAACTCTGGTGGTCATGATCCTGCAATTCTTCCATGTTATCTCATTCACGCTCATCACCCCGCCCATGGGAGTGATGTGGGCATTCACGTTCAGTTTCTGGATATGGTTCTACTGGAACGGCCTGCACATAAACAACAGGGTTTCAGAAAAGCCAGCACCTTTCTGGAAGAGCGCACTGATAATGATACCGCTTTTCTTCCTTGTCATAGGGCCGCTTGAACTCCTGGGCGGGGCGCTCGGCATCCTGGCTTTTGTAAGGAACGAGAGAAGGTTTGAGGTTATCAGCAAACCTTCCTGACCGTTTTTCCAGTCAATCCAATTTTTTCAGCAGGTTAAGAATTCTCATTGCCTTGTCGCAGCTGATCTGCCCGGGGCTTGTTTTTTCCAATATGTGGCAGTAAATCAGCCTGGACCCTAGAATGGAGTAAACAATCCTTGAGGCCGGTTCGCCGTCAGTTTCCATGGCAACAAGGTTTCTGTGGCGATTTAGCAGTGAAATCAGGTATTTTGAGGAGTTTCCCGATTTTCGGAGTGCAATCTTGAGAAACCTGCATTTTTTTTCATATTCTACAGCAAGGGCTTCCAGTTCCCTGTAGAGCGGTGGTTCGCCAAGGTAATGCCTGGAGAGGATCTGGTTCCCATAATCTACTGAAATATTTCTGAGATAAGAAATTTCGATGTCCACCAGAAACCCGCCCTCTATTGCAGACTGGATCAACCCTGACTTTATATGTGGCTCAATGGCACGGACCCCGCCTTCCTGGGGATCCCTTATGGTGAGTATCAGCCTGTCCCTGAACTTCTTCAGCATTTCAAGGTCCAGATTTTCGAGTTCCTCGCAATAGTCAAGTCTGAGCTCGACGAAATCTGTGTGGATTTCTGGAATCTTTTCCAGGTCTTCCAGCCCTGTGAACGGGAGAGATGCAACCGTTTTGGTCAGGATCTTAATGAAAACCTACCTCCCAATCTGGCCAGGCCATCGAAGAAACGCGGGTTGCTCTTGGAAACAGCTTCAGCTCCATGGACCAATCCGCCGGACCTGAGTGCAAGGGCTGTGCCAAGCATCGCAATTCTGTGGTCTTTCCAGTCACTGACAACGCCTTCATGATAGCTTCCTGTGTTGTGGATCACTATCTCGTTATCCGTGGTAACTTCTATCCCAAATGCCCCAAGGGTATTGGAGATGGAAAGGTTCCTGTTGCTCTCCTTTATCCCAAGCAGGTGGGTTCCAAGTATCCTGGACTCACCCAAAGCCCCGGCAGAAAGTGCAGCAAGTGAAACAGCCATGTCAGGGGAATCCTCAACATCCTCCTTAAAAGGGGAAAGGTCACCGTTAACGCTTATCTTCCATGTGCCATCGTTGATTGAGCTTGCAGCGCCACATGACCTGATTATGTCAACAATGCGAGAATCCCCGCTGCTCCACTGCGGGTTAACAAGGCCGCTGATCTCCATTTCCCCACCCGTGAGCAATGAGGCAATTGCGTAAAATGAGGAAAGAAGGAAATCTCCAGGAACCGCACCATGAAACCGGGCTTCCTGGTCCATGGGTTCCACATCTATCTCCATACCACGGTATCTGATGCTGCAGCCTATGCTGTTAAGGACACTGCAGGTCATTTCAATATAGGCCCTGGATCTGATGGGAGGGATAAGCCTGATCTTTCCGCCACCAGTGAGAAGCAGGCCATAAATGGTTCCACTGATATACTGGCTGCTTTCAGATCCGGAAATTTCAACAACATCAGTGGCAATTCTTCCTGAAATTCTCAGTGGAAGGTGATCGCTGCTCAGATGGGCACCGTTTTCCCCCATCCAGGATTTGATTATACCCAACGGCCGTTGCTCAAGGGTCTGGTCTCCGTGAATTTCGGATTCAATCCCAAGGAAAGCAAGGACAGGGAGCAGCATCCTCAGGGTTGTTCCTGAACCTTTGAGATCAAGTATGCCCAGACTATGATGGTGAGAGCGCACTGCTTCCTTCAGCCTGCCAATTGCATTCACCGCAGAAGACACATCATCTGATGGCTGCAGGCCCTCCAGGGAAACATCGCCAAGCAGTCCTGCAAAGAGGAGCCTTATGGCGATGCTTTTGGACTGGGGGGCTTCAATCCTGCCCCTTATGGCAGATGGAGAAACCATGGCATCCAATTTAAACAGTCCTCCTTGCAATTGGGGCCCCAAGCTGAGAGAATAAGTCCAATATGGGCCCCTCATCACCCTCTTTTACCAGTGCAAAAAGGGAGGGCCCGTTTCCTGAAACGCCTGAGGCTTTTGCACCAAGCTCAAGAGCTTTGAGGAGAAGATCTGTTTCATAGCCAAGTGCCTGCGACACCGTGAGGCCGTTTCTGGACATAGCCTCGATATAGTTTCCAGTGTAAAGGAGAGTTGAAATGCTCTTGAAAGCGGGCCATCTCCTTCTAAGAAGGGATGGATCAAAGTCCCGCCTGGGGCCGCGGGGCAGAAGGACAAAGCTATAGCCATCCGGGAATGGCTCTTTTTTCAGTATCTTCATTCTGGTATTGTCACAGACAGAAATTCCCCCATAGAGGGATGCCGCAACATCATCCAGCGCACCTGTAAATGAAACGCCTGCTTCCATGGACAGCCGGGCCGCCAGAACCGGAATATCAACTTCCAACCCTGTGATTTCAGCAAGGGCCTTGACCGCACCTGCAGCAACCGCGCTGCTGCTTTTCAATCCTCCTCCCGGGGGCAGATCGCTTCTCACTTTTACGGAGACATCCCTCCCGGAGAGTTCGCTGAAATGCCTGGTTATTGTGTCAAGCAGTGCAGATCCCGGTTTCTGCTGGCCGAAGGAAGCTTCCACTTCAACGCTTATGTCAACGGCACAGGATGAGCCAAGCCCCAGTGGAATCGCATTGAGTATTGAAACGCCCCCATGGGTTATGACCGGCATTTCTTGATGTATTCCTCCCATCTTTCCCCAATAGTGCCTGATTCCTTTTCTGAAAGCCTTGCGTGCGGAATAACGCCCAAGATCATCGCATAATCAACCAGCACAATTGCCATCATTGCCTCCGCCACCGATACCCCTCTCACTGCGACGACGGGATCATGCCTACCTGTTACGGAAATTTCCGCAGGTTCCATTGTGTCAAGGTCCACAGTCTTCGAAGGGATCCTTATTGAGCTGGTTGGCTTGAACGCGCACCGCACAACAATATCCTCACCCGTGGTCAAACCTCCGAGCATCCCGCCGGAAAGGTTGCCTTTTAGCCTGAGCCTATTCCCGCCAGCCTTCACTATCTCATCGGCAGCCTCTGATCCCTTCATCCTGGACGCACGGAATCCCATTCCGTATTCAAAGCCGGTAACTGCAGGCATGGAAAGTATAGCTCCGCCAAGCTCTGCCTTTATCTTGTGGAATACCGGCTCCCCCATGCCCTCAGGCGGGTTTATGGCAAAAACCTCTGCCAGTCCCCCGTAACTGTTTCCCTCTTTCATGGCACTTTTGATCAGGGCAGTGAATCTCTCATCAGTTTCCCGGTCAATGGCCCTAGTCTGGAATTTTTTTGAATTTAGGGATGCAATCGGGTCTGTGCAGGCAGTGCCGTCAACTGGGCCGATAGATTTCAGGTAACCGCTTATGTAAGTTGATACATGCATGAGGAGTTTTTTCGCCACTGCCCCTGCAGCAACCCTTGAAATTGTTTCCCTGGCACTGGACCTTCCGCTTCCCCTGTAGTCCCAATTTTCCCTTCCATATTTCCTGATCAGCGGCAGGTCAGAATGGCCCGGCCTTGGTTTGTGGCTCACTTCAGAATAAAGGGACGATATTGCATCGGTGTTCCTGAAAATCAAGGAAAGGGGTGCGCCTGTAGTCTTTCCATTGTATAGGCCGCTCAATATTTCCGGCTCGTCAGCTTCCCTTCTACCGGAAACCAGGTAATTGCCTGTTCTCCTGTACTGCAGCTCGAACCTGATGTCCTCAGTGGTGATCTCAAGGCCAGCAGGCACTCCATCAATAACAACACCCATTGCCGGGCCATGGCTTTCCCCGAATGTTGTGACAACAAACTGCCTACCCAGTGTGCTTGACATTTATGGCCTCCATTATTTCCTCGAAACCAGGTTCCAAGTTATTCCAGATCTTCTGTGAGTGAATTGCCTGCGCCACCAGGATCTGCTCCCCTGTGATTAATGGCCTGTTGCCCATAAGCCTGTTACGGAAATCTCCGGACCTGGATCCGTAGTTAAAATCCACTGCCAGTTCGCCCTTCATGCGAGGATACCTGTATTCAGGATAAGAAATGCAGTTCACTATGACATCTGACTCAATAACCCCGCCTGAAATCCCGGTGCCCATGGCTATTGCCTGTGCATGGATGCCTGCCTTTGAAAGGCCAGTTTCCAGCTTTTCTGCCCTTTCAAGGTTCCGGTTGATTACAGTTACATTCATCTTCAAGCTCCCAAACAGGTATGCCGCAGTCCTGGCGGCCCCTCCGGAACCAAGTATTGTGCATTCCTTTCCCGCAAATTCCTGGTTTTGGTTGCCTACCAGATCCCGCAGTGCAAGATAATCGGTATTGTAACCCTTGTTCTTTTTCACAAGGTTAACGCTTCCCGTCAAAGATGCTTCCCCGGAGAGATCAGGAATGAATAGTGCGGTTTCTTCCTTGTAGGGTTTTGTGACATTGAATCCTGATGCCCGTCCAACAAGTGCCTTCAGGGCTTTCTTGAAATCGTTCGGCGGAACGTCGAACAGTGCGTATATGGCATTAATTCCAAACTTCTTGAATATGTAGTTATGAATACGGGGAGACAGGGAATACTTTATCCCGTGCCCCAATAGGCCGAATATTTGCGGCATTGTCCCCTTAGTGGTGGCCAAGGTAATCACTTATGCTACTGAGTTCGACTTCACATACTTTTGGAATTCCAATCTCTTCGGGGAGAGGCAGCCTGATGGAATGCCTTGTGGACTTCTTGTCAGATGTTATGTACTTCAGGAGTTCCGTTCTCAGTCCAGGCAGGTAATCCTCTTCCCTTGTTGAGAAGCCAAGGTGCCTGATGAGCGCATGGAGGCCTTCTTTTGTTTCTAGGTTCATAAGCCCGTTTCCAGCTGCATAATCAGTTTCAAGAAGCATTCCGCCCAGGACTGCATGGCCATGTCCTATGGAAAATTCAGAAACTCCCTCCAGCGCATGCCCGAAGGTATGGCCGAAATTCAGGATAACCCTCTTTCCTTCCAGGTCGAATTCATCCTGGGAAACAAGATCCATCTTATCACTGACGCATCTTGAAATCAGGTATTCTGTTTTTTCAGCATCATCAAGAATACTGTCCATTTGATTTGCCATGAGGAATCCGTAAAGTTCACCGTCCATTATGGTCGCGTACTTTGCTATTTCACCTATGCCGTCCTCCACCAGATTGTGCGGCATTTCCCCAACAAGAGAAGTGTCCACTATGATCTCCGAGGGGCTGTAGAAAGTTCCAAGCATATTCTTTACGCCTCTGTAGTTGACGCCGTTCTTGCCTCCAAGCGCGGCATCAACCATAGCGAGAAGGGTCGTGGGGATGGATGTGTAGCTGATGCCCCTGAGATATAGGGAAGCGGCTAGCCCTGCCACGTCTGATGCTGTGCCGCCTCCAAATGAAATGAGCCTGGAGGTGCGTTTGAACCCTCCATCCACGAGTTTATCCAGGATCGTTACGACAGTATCCAGAGCCTTTGATTCTTCCCCTTCAGGGATCTCAATAATCTCAAAGGAGCCATGGAGCCTGGAGCTGGCCATGTTCCTGAGGGAGCGGGGGCATACCACGAGTGAATCTTCGAGTCCCTTAAGGGAACTTATTGCACCATTGCCAAGTGTAATGCGTGTTGTGCCTCTGGAAAGCCTGTATGTTAGTTTGAGCATCTTATACCTTGATTGCCTGCCGGAGGGATTTCACCGAATTTGCCAATTTTTCCAGGTCCTGGACAGTAATCTGCTGTTTCTCATCACTCAGGGCACTATCAGGGTTTGGGTGGACCTCAACAAGAAGCATGTCCGCCCCAGCAGCAACTGACGAAAGGGCCATGGGAACGACAAGGTCCCTCCTTCCGGCCGGGTGGCTGGGATCGGCGCAAATTGGCAGGTGTGACTCGTTCTTGGCCCTTGCAATGGATCCAACGTCAAGAGTGAATCTGGTGGCATTCTCAAAAGTCCTTATGCCCCTCTCGCAGAGTATAACCGATCCATTCCCTTCGCCCATGACGTAATCGGCGGTTGCCATCCATTCGGTGTATGTGTTGCCCATCCCCCTCTTAAGGAGTATGGGCCTTCCATCCCTGGCAACCTTCCTCAGGAGCTGGAAATTCTGGGCATTTCTTGATCCTATCTGCAGCAAATCCACTCCGTTGAAGTTCCGGATATTGTCTGGATCCAGTATTTCCGAAACGATGGGGAGGCCAGCAGCATCTCCCATTCTCCTGAGTATATCGAGGCCATCAGTTCCCTTCCCCTGAAAAGAGAACGGGCTAGTCCTTGGCTTGTATGCGCCTCCCCTGATTATGTTAGCCCCAGCATGTTTCAGCTGTTTTGCAAATTCCTCCACCCCTTCAGTGAAGTCAATTGAACAGGGGCCAGCGGCAATGGTAACTCCTTCGCCCACCTCGACCCCGCCCACATCAACGATTGTCCTTTCCATCTTCCACTCCATAGAGCTAAGAATGAAATCTCCATCAATTGAAGTCTGGAATTCAATATCGGGATTGTTAACCGGCTGTCCGGAATCAGGCCATGAAAGCACCACAGTCTTTCCATAAAGTTGGACAGTCTTTACAGAAGCCGTGCCGTTGCCTAAGTTCTCCAGCAGTTTTGGGGAATCAGCGCCCCCTTTCAGAACAAAAACCCTGTATTTTACCAATCAAATCCCTCAAATGAGGAAGATCATGCATACCGTATCCAGAACGGGAATACAAACATTCCCGCAGATATCTTTATATGATCTTCCCCGATAGCCATGACACTCTGTATCACTGTTATTATTTAAACATTACTGTTTTGTATAAAACAAGTAATAATTTAATCGCTTGGAATGCACTGATTTGGGGAACTTTGATCATAAGAAAATTGACTTACTAAAAAAAGAAAAAAGGAAAATTTGTGGTTTAAAAGTTTTTAAGTTGGGACTTCGTCCTTGCTGTTCCTAACGCCCATTGCCCTTGCCAGAAATGTGCCAAGGATTGATATTATGACGTTTACCATGACCGCAAACAGTCCAACGAAGACAAGTATCTCGCTGGTTCCCAGCTTGCCGAAGGTGTAGAACGATGTTGCTATCTGGCCGAATTTGTTGGCATCAAGCATCATATAAACATCCAGGATCATTCCAACAGCCCATCCAACCATCATTGAATGCTTGTTCAGTTTTGGCCAGTAGAGCCCGAGGAACAATGCAGGGAGAGTCTCTAGGATGAAACCTCCGGCAAGAAGCTGTAGCTGAATTGCGAAGGTATCATTGATGATCAGTGTGAAACCCACTGCCAGGAAGATGAATATTATTGTGGCAATCTTTGCCCAGAACGTTTCACGTTTCGGCTCCAGTGGCACTTTCTTGTACGGTTTCACAACATTCCTGATGAACAGGTTTGCAGACGCTATGGACATGATTGCAGCCGGGACAAGCCCTCCGATGAATATTCCAAGGAAAGCAAAACCTGCGAACCAGCTTGGCATTGTGTAGAGAATCAGAGCCGGTACTACGTAGACACCGCCTGAAGAACCAAAACTGTTAACATAGCTCAATGCTGGGCCAACTGCATAAATCAATACGCCGAAGAGTGCCAGGAATGCAAGCCCTATACCATACACTGGCAGAAGCGCTGTGCTCATCCTGAGATTCTTTGCGCTGTTTGAGCTCAGGGATCCATTGACTGCATGCGGATAAAGGTATAATGCAAGGGCACTGCCTATCCAGAGAGTTGGATATCCAACTGCAAAAGTGGGTTGCGAAAGAGTCTGGAACGCCGTCTTAGCAGCAAAAGCATGCTGGAATCCTCCATACGCCATGGGGACAGCTATAATCACTACTATGACCGTTATGAATATGATCATATCCTTGAAAAGTGCCGTAAGGCTGACTCCCCTGAGACCACTCATAAACGTGAAAGCTATGAGAATGATAACAGACGCAACCAGTGCAAGGTTAATGATTAGGCCAAGGTTGCCTGTGTTAACTGGGAACATGACAGTCAGCACAGCCTTCATCCCTACAAGTTGCAATCCAACATAGGGCAATTCTGCAACAATGCCTGTCACTGCAATAAGAAGGCCAAGTGTCCTGCTGGAGAAGGTGTCAGTGACATAATCTGCTGCAGTTACGTACCCCTTTTTCTTTGAGATAGTCCACAACTTTGGCATCATCAGCATTGCCACGGCAAATGTTACAGCAACGTATGGAACTGCAAAGAAGTATATTCCACCTTTTGCAAAAAGGCTTGAAGGAACTGCAATGAAGGTATATGCCGTATAAAGATCGGCTCCCACGAGGAACCAGGTAAGGAACACACCAAGTTTTCTGCCCGCCAGTGACCATTCATGCAGCTGTGTTTCATCACCCTTCCTGAAGAATCTTCCCAGGAATCCTAGTGCAGCGAACACTATGAATAATGCGATGAATACGATGAATCCATCTAGGGGAAGCCCTCCACTTGCGCTGATCACTCTTCTTCACCGCCCTTAGCGCGTCCTATGAGAAACGCGGCCACGCCGAATAACACGGCAGAGATTGCAAGCCACACCGTCTGATACCAGTAGAAGAGGGGCACTCCGAATAACTGAGGGTCGACTCTGTCGTACACAGGGAGAATTATGTACGCAAAGAATGGTATAGCCATTAAAATGCCGGCTATCATGTATGCCCTCTTCTTATCCTGTCCTGACTGAACAGTGCTAACATTTGGCATATGCGATGATATGATCTCAGAAATATAATAAGCTTACGATAAGCTTGAATATGGGTCTGACAGATAACAGATACTATTTTGCATTCATGAATTTGGGACTCTGTTAAGTGGGCACCTGGGAAAAACTGAATAGGGCCCTAGAATGGGTTAAACATGAAAATGCCATTATGGATGCTGGGCTCCAGGCCGCGACATGCAAGGCCAGATGGCCCTTTGGGAAGCAGCATATGGGAGGAAGCTTAGAGAATGCTTTGAACATTATATGGCCAGCAAATCCATTAGGAATATCGGCCAAGTAAATGCAGATAAGACTCTTACACCTGAATGTTAGCATACTCAGTTCATTTACACATTTACGATTCTTTTTCCATGAAAGTCAACGTATGCCTTGTCCATCCCCCTAGTATTTATGATTTCAGGAAGAAGAACTTAAGATCTGGGCCAATCAGCGATGTTGTTCCATCTACTCCCCTTTTTGAAATGTACCCTGTCGGGTTCATAAGCATGCTGAACTCTCTGGTATCAAATGGTTACAATGCCAGGATAAGCAATATTGCCGTACTCATGCTCGGATCCAATGCTTTTGACCCTGAAAAATACCTGTCAAACATCGAAGCGGACATCTTTGGCATAGACCTCCACTGGCTCCCTCACGTGCATGGCGCTATCAACCTCGCAAGGGTAATAAAATCAATACACCCTGAATCAAAGCTTCTCATGGGTGGTTTTTCCACAACCTATTTTGCCAATGAGATAATGAAGCAGTTTCCATTCGTTGATTTCATCCTGAACGGGGACCTCCAGGAACATTCCATCGTGCAGCTTGCTGAGGCGGTGGAGGGAAACAGGAATCTCTCAACAGTCCCTAACCTCATGTACAGGGAGGAGGGAAAAGTCCGGAGCAATCCCCCAAGTTTTGATCCGGGGGCAATAAATGATGTGCTTCTGAACTACAACCTCCTGATGAAGAACGCAATCAAGTACGCTGATGTAAAGGGGCACCTGCCTTACAAGCTCTGGATAAAGAATCCCTCTGCCATGACCCTCATAGAGCATGGGTGCCAGTACAATTGTGGTTTCTGCGGAGGATCAAATTTTGCATTTTCCCACAATTACTGCCAGGAGTCACCAATTTTCAGAAACCCTGACAGGGTCACCGAGGAACTGGAGATAATACAGGACAGCATAGGCACCCCGGTTTTCATTGCAGGGGATATTTTCGCAGCCGGGGAGAAGTTCCAGGATGGCTTCTTCAAAGCCGCAAAGGAGAGGGGCGTGGATATCCCTTTGCTCACAGAATACTTCATCCCTCCAAGCAAGGAATATTTTGAAAAGCTCAGCAGGTCATTTCCAAACTTCACCGCTGAAATCTCGCCAGATTCCTCGAAAGAGAGCATAAGGCTCATAGCTGGGCGAGGCTATTCAAACCATGAACTGGAAAAATCCCTTCTTAACGCCGCAAAAAACGGCTGCAGGAAATTTGACGTATATTTCACCATTGGGCTTCCCAGGCAGAAGAAGGAAGACGTCATTGCAGATGTTGAATTCTCCGAATATCTCATGTCGCAGCATATCGGGAGAAGGATGGAGATGCATGCCTTCCTCTCGCCCCTTACCCCATTCCTTGATCCCGGATCACTGTTCTATGAGATGCATGACAGGTATGGGATAACCCTCAGGGCAAAGACCCTGGGTGACTATTACATGCTTCTAGACCAGGGGAAGAGCTGGGAGGATTACCTCAATTACGAGACTAAGGAAATGAGCAGGGAAGATCTTGTCCACATTACATACGAGACAGGGAAAATGATGGCTCAGGTCAGGGAGAGGCTCGGACTCATATCGAAGTCGGAAATGGAAGGCATCGTAAGGAATATCGATGCATACAGGGAAGGTGGCTCTATTGTCACGGCTGACGCAATGGGAATGCACCTGAACTACATGGTGAAAGAGATCGAATGGTCCAAGCACCACAATATAACATTCTCCTCATTCCTGATCTTCCTTTACAGGTACTACGACGGGCTGAGGAACAGGATAATATCAGATTGATCAGGCAGCGTCCCTTATGCCCCAGTAAGCACGATCAAATGCCCTGTTAATGGCATCCTGGAAAATAGAAAGCTTCTCTATATCAGAGAACTTCGTTACCACGGAAAATGTATTGGTGCCTCCTGCTTTTGAGGCCAGGTAAATTTCCGCTGTGAAGCCGCTGCCATAACTGGGTATACCACCAAGTTCGTCCCGTGCCTTGCCTATGAGCTTGTCGGCAGGGATATCAGCGGGCAACGCCACGCTAAACGTAAATGAGAGGCCGCTTCCGGATCCAAGTGAAGTGTAAACGGTTGTCCCAAGAAGTGCGGTGTTAGGTATGAGGAAGGTCTGGCCCAGTGGGTTCCTAATCCTTGTGTATAGGGCCCTTACATCTTCGACCCGGCCTGTGATGGTCTGCCCAAACAGCCAGGAATAAACTGAGACTGCATCTCCAGGCCTTATGAAGCCACCCCCGCTTACCATGATGCCTGAGAGCAGGTTTGAAACAACTGATTGAACGGCAAAACCGATAGCTACCCCTCCGATTGCGCCTCCAACCAGGGCCCCCTCAAGGTTCACTCCAATGTAGGAAAGGAACCAGAAAATGACTGCTGCATAAATCACAATCCTGGCAATGATGAAGATGCCCCTGAAATTGCTCTTTCCGTTGGTCCTTTCAGAGAGCGATCCTATGAACTGCCCCAGAATGCGGACAGTTGCTGCGGCAACTCCTATTGCAATGACTCCTGCAATGGCATCCTCTATGTAAACCAGGTAATGTGAGAGATCGGTGTAGGTGCCTGAAAGAAATTCTAGGAGATATCTGGCTGCGTACAGGATAGCAACTGCGATCACGATGGCTGCTATGATCTTGAGTATGCTTCCCCTGAGCGACCCGGGCATGATACTAAATTGCGCCCATTACATATAGTGATTGCTTGAAAATAACCTGCAAAATAGAAAATACATGCCAATAGGAAAAATATGGCATTGCCCGCATGCACCACTATGCCGTATTTATTGGAATTAACTGGAATTATAGCTTATATAAATCTTCAAAAAATTTGAATAAATTTTACCGGCCCCGGTGTACAAGGCCGGCTTTCCCAAAATCAGGCATCAGGGCACTCCAAGTGGTCAGCTTCCTGTTGTGTTCAGGCCATTATAGATCTTCCCGTAGACAGCAATGCTGTTGTGGAAATGATCTATGATCAGGATGTTCAGGCTCAGTGAATCCACATACGCTGTTCCGAAAAAGAACATGGAGTACCGGGTATTGTTATGTATCAGGCCATCCAGGTAGGCCAGGGATATGTTTGTAGAGTTGTGAATCACCTGGGCCTGGGCCATTGCACTTGTTACCGTGATATCAGGATCCACCCCTGAGGCTGAATCATTCCTCACATTGAACAGGTAGTGCGAGTTGTTTGTGGACTGCCCTATGAGGTATGACCCCACGGTTGCATTGTTCAACTGTGCCATCTCACCGTTTGCCTGGAACGGAAACAGTGCCTGCCCAATGCCTGTGACAACAACGGGGTATATCACACCACAAATCAGGGCTAGGACCAGGGCAAGCCGCAGGGTTCCTGAAATCAGTTTTCCTCCTTTCATATTATGCCTCCTGTAAATACCAGGAATACAGCAATCAGCTTTATGGCCGCAAATGGCAGCAGCACTCCTCCCACTCCGTACAGGAATAGGTTTTTCAGGAATATTCTCAGAGTGCTCTGGGGTTTGAACCTCGTTCCCCGCAGCGCTATGGGTATGAGTGCAGGAATGACAATGGCATTGAAGATCAGTGCAGAAAGCACAGCGGTTTGCGGAGCCAGGCCAAGAATGTTCAGGGCGCCAAGCGCAGGGATGCTGGCAAACATTACTGGCACGATAGCAAAGTACTTGGCAACATCATTGGTGATACTGAATGTAGTAACGGCCCCCCTGGTCATCAGAAGCTGCTTTCCTAGCATTACTACGTCGATGATCTTTGAAGGGTTTGACTCAAGGTCCACCATGTTTGCGGCATCCTTTGCAGCGAATGTACCTGAGGCCATCGCAAGCCCCACGTCTGCAGCGGCAAGGGCCGGGGCATCGTTTGTGCCGTCCCCTATCATTGCAACAATCCGGTTCTCCGCCTGTTCATCCTTGACCTTCTGGTACTTGGTCTCGGGCTTGGCCTGGGCAACAAATTCATCAATCCCCACCTCGCCGGCAATGCTTCTTGCCGTAAGGGGGTGGTCTCCCGTGATCATCACCGGCCTTATCCCCATTTTCCTGAGCCCGAGGATTCTCTCCTTGATACCATGCTTGATCACATCCTTGAAGTATATGATCCCGAGTACAGTCCCGTTCATGGATACGGCAATTGGGGTACCTCCCTCCGAAGTGATCCTGGTAACCACATCATCATAATTGTCAGGGCAGGCTTCCGCTGAATCCTTTATGGCATCTGGGGCACCCTTGTGAATGGTCGTATCTTCCGTCAGGGGAGTCTGGAGCTCGAATTTCTTCCTGAACCTGTGCCTCTGGTAGAATTCCCTCCCGCCTTTGGGGAGGGTGAAGTCGTCGGAGTCAACAAGGGTTATTCCGCTCCTTCTTGTGACTGCGCTGAATTCCTCATGCACGCCTTCCCTAAGTGCATCATATTCCCTCGGGACAAACCTCTTTGCGAAGGCAAGTTCCACTATGCTCCTCCCTTCCGGTGTATCATCATTCCATGATGACAGGAATGCAGCTTCAGCAAGTTCTCTTTCTGAGTGGCCGCCTAGAGGAATAAACTCATGTGCAAGCCTGTTCCCAACAGTTATGGTTCCAGTCTTGTCCAGCAGTATTGTGTCTGCGTCTCCTGCAGTCTCTATGGCTTTGCCGGATTTGGCGATAATGCTGTTCTTTGACATTCTGGTTATTCCAGAGATTCCTATTGCCGGCAGCAATGCGCCAATCGTGGTTGGAAGAAGGCACACATAGAGCGCGATAAGCACAGAGAGATCTGCGCCGAGATTGAGCAGAAGGGAGAGCGCTATGAGTGCAAACAGGATGATGGTGAACACGCCTGTCAGCCCAAGGAGCAGTATGGAGAGTGCCACCTCATTTGGCGTCTTGGGCCTTTCCGAGGATTCAACCATTTTCACAAGCTTGCTTATGTAAGTCTCGTCTGGATTTACATTTACAATTGCAACGATGGAATCGCTGACAACAGTAGAACCCCCAATTACGGTGTCACCCTTTGATTTCCTCACTCCTACTGATTCACCGGTGAGAAGGGACTCGTCCAGCATAGCAATTCCCTCCGATACTTCCGCATCAATTGGAACCTGGTCACCCTTCTCAATAAGTATGACGTCCCCTTTCCTGAGATCAGATGATTTCACAGTTTCGATGGTTCTCCCCTCGCTTCCGTTTTCGTGAATTCTCCTGGCAACTCCCTCTTTTTCTAGCTTCTTCAGGTTTGCAGCAGTTGCCCTGGACCTTGCTTCCGCAAAAGAGTCAGAAATGGTGCTGAACCACACAGTTACAAAGAGTATTGCCGTTACATACGCATAGAAAACCCTGTCGTTCTGGTGTGCCAGATGAGGAAAAGCCCCCGGCACTATTGTCATGAGCAAAACTACCAGGAAGGACAGTTCTACTACGAACATCACAGGGTTCTTTATGAGCCTCATAGGACTCATCCTTAGGAGGGAGTCCTTAGCCACATATAGCCAGCTGATGGGTTCCTCAAGATTTTCCTGCCCGGCTGTCCTTCCGCTAATCTGTTTCTCATTAAAGGGCATTTTTTATCCCCTCCAGATGCATAAGAATTGGCCCAACCGCAAGGAACGGGAAGAATGTCAGAACTGCAAGTATGAGGATGCTGATAATGAGGATTGCCGGGAAAATCAGGTTGTCAGTCCTTAGTGCAACTTCTGTGCTCCTCTTCTTGTCAAGCATTCTGCCTGCCATTGCCAGCATTATGAATATGGGTATGAAACGGCCGGCCCACATTACTATCCCGGTGGAAACATTGAAGAACACAGTATTTCCAGTTGTCCCCAGGAAATCTGAACCGTTGTTGGCTGCAGCTGAAGTGTATTCATAGAGTATCTGTGTGAACCCTACAGGACCCGTCCCCAATCCTATGGCATGAACTGCACCTAGTGCGTAGGCAAGGGCTGTTGGAACCAGAATTACTACTGGATGTGCCAGGAATGCTATAACTGCAAGCTTTACATCATTTGCAGTTATTTTTGCCCAAGGTATTCTGGGGTCCTGCCCGCCATGAGCCCCACAATGAATACTGTAATCAGCACGTACATGAGCATATACATGGCCCCCACACCGATCCCCCCGGGAGTGGCCTGTATCATCATGCCCATGAGGGCTGCCATGATAACCAGTGGATGCATTGCTGCCAGTGAGGTATTGACTGATCCAGTGGTGAATGCGGTTGTAGTAACAGTATAAAGGGCTGTTGAAAATCCTCCTAGCCTAGTCTCCATGCCGGCGCCCAGTGTAGTAACTGGAATAAGGGCGATTGCAAGATCAATGGCATAAAGCCCATAGGATGCAATCAGGAGAGTCCTGCCCTCTTTCTTCATGCGGAGCATTCTTCCGAAGAGGAATGGCATGGCAGTGGGGAGGAGCATCATTCCGCCAAGCTCTATGTAATTTGTAAGCGGGCTGGGATTGGCAAAGGGATATGCTGAATTTGCGCCGAAATATCCGCCCCCGTTTGTGCCCAACTGCATTATTGACACTAGTGATGAAATTGGGCCTACCTTTATGAGCTCAAAACTGCCTGAGAGGGTCTTCACAAGGCTATATCCTCCCAGGGATTGGGGCACTCCGAGCACTATAAGGAGAACTGCCAGAATCAGTGTAAGGGGAAGAAGTACCCTGGTCATTGTTCTCACCATGTCCGTATAGAAATTCCCGAGATTTCTGCTATCATCCCTCCTTCCGGCAAAACCCCTGAATATTGCAA